>NZ_LJCS01000026.1:0-55218 GCF_001280945.1 Photorhabdus heterorhabditis
TCAATGCGGCGCTCAACATCCGGCGCAAGGGCATACAGGAATTACAGGCGGCGGGACTCGTCGTTTCTGCCCATGGAGGCCAGCGTAAATCCGTCACACAGACGGTTGCGGCCTGAGAAGTGGGAAGACTCGCCGTTTACGGCGGGGAGCAGTCACTTACGCTTTGTCTATGGTTTCCTTTTCATTGGATTTTGATGTCATACATCCCAGATTTTTATAAATATTTCACCACCTGAAATTGAAATAGAGTTAGCGCTGAAACGACTGGAGGATATGACACATGGCTAAAGTAACTCCTATCTTACATTCGGAAGTGAGAAAACGTCTTCTTAATACACCGGAAGCTCTGCAAGCCTATGCTGAGGCCACAGAAGAATATGAGTTGCTAGAACAGCTCACTGAGTGGCGGGAAAAGGCAGGTCTAAAAAAAGTAAATGTGGCTAAACGGATGGAATTAACCCGTCCGCAGTTACCCGGATTGAGAAGAATGTAACGAGAGCTAGCTGGCACACACTTAAACGTTATGCTGCTGCATGCGGAGTTGAATTATCTTTGACTACGAAATAATGTTGTAAAATGCGTGTTCTGTTGGTGATAACACGCAGAGGCACACTTATTTGGTATGCCTTAAAATGGCTTCCAATTAAAGAAGCCATTTTTCTGGGGTATTCCCACCTAAAATCTCGTTTTTTTCAGCGAAAGTAAAAACAGCATATTTTTAACAATAAAGGCGCTGATTAAAAAACAGAGGAAAACGAAAAGTGCATCGATATAAGTAAGATTAAGATAAATAAAATAGGCTGTTGTGACGCCAATAGCGGAATCAAGTTGGTCGAATAAAATAAATAGCCGCTTATTTTTCTCTGGATGTTGCCCCGGTGGTGCGCCGAGTCTTCTTTTTAGCCAGGAGTTTGGTAATTCGAAAAGAACATAGCCGAGACCCGCCAGAAACCCGGTAAATAAGCAGGAAGAAATAGTCTGGGGAATCGTTGTGTCTTGTGTTCCAGTGTCGAAAACTAACCACAATAGCGAAAATAGCGCGGTAATAATGGGTACAGCAATAAAACCGCGCCAAGTCTTGTTACGGCCGAAATAACGTTGATGTATTGGAATAGCCCAGTAGGCAAAATAGTTTTTTGTCACAATCACCATATGTAAACAGCCACCAAGGATGACGGGGATCATTAAAATCCACCCATGATAAAAGCTATTGAGCATAAAGACTCCAGAAATGAAGGCCGGTAAATAAAACAAACCCTGCAAGTGTTGTACTGACGATGGTACTGAGATGTTTGAATTTATAAAACGGGCGATCCCATAGCATGGCGATACTGAATGCAATAAGCGCCAATGTTAGTAAGAGATGTGCCAACCATGACATTACGACTAAACTGACCAAAGCGTAACCGCTGACAATAAATAAGCTCCAGAATACGGGCATACCAAGATAGGAGAGTCGATCTTCATCCTGAATATTTCCGACTTCATTAAATACGGATAATCGCAGACAACCGCTGATTATCATTAAGATAATAAACAGTGAATACCAGGATTGATAACCGGAAAGGTATAGGATGATGGATGGTGAGATCAGGTAAATAAGTTGATCCATAAATCCATCAAGATAACGGCCAAAAGGGCGGACAATATCTAAGTTTCTGGCCAGAATACCATCGAGTGCGTCGCCAAGCATGGCAAGATATAAGAACGCAATGGCCAGATAATGCCAATGCTGTAATGCGGCTGCCACGGAGAGAGCGCTAAATAGCGCTCCACCAATAGTGATATAGTCTGCTCTGTTTAGCTGGATGATGAAATGGTTACTGTTCATAATTTTTCCTTGTATGGAAAGGAGGATAATTGGTCTTTCTTGAGCATATTTATCAGCGCAATGCGGTTTATTTTGCTGTTATGGCGAATGTCAACGGGAATAGGATTGGCATAATAAATCCGGGTAACCAGAGTGAGATCCAGTTCGTCTAAAATGGTGGATAAACCTGTCGGCAGGGTGGTACTTTCCAATATCAGCGCGGCTCCACCCAGAGGGTGCAATACAAATGCGCTCCGTGCGATATTTGACAGTTCATTAATCCTTTTTTCTACCATATAGGGATGGATAATACGCCCATCATCTAATATCACCTTGTCTTTTACCCGTCCAAGCAACCAGAGTTGCCTTGTGGCGTCTATGTAGCCAACGTCACCGGTACAGTGCCAGATCCCTCCCTGTTTACGCGGGAGTTTGTTTTCTTTTGTTGCTTGAGGATTATCAATATAGTCTTTGAGCACATGAGGCCCGGCAACCAGAATTTCACCTATATCACCGGTAGCCAACGGAGTAATTTGCTGGGGATCAGCGGTTATCTCTCTGATACATATTTCGGCTTGTACGACGGGTTTCCCGACCAGATAACCATCATGTGTTGCCCAGTGATTTAATTGCGTTGTCATTTCGACCGTACTGATCGGTTCGACCTCGGTGGAGCCATAGACGACTAAATGCTTCGCATGTGGAAAGACGGTCAGACAGTTTTCGAGCAGTTCCTTATTGGCAGGAGCACCACCTACGATAACAGTTCGTACATTGGGGAATGACAATCTGTTATTTCTAGCGTAATCAGTGAGTTTGCTCATATAAGCGGGTGCACCGCTGAGGCAGGTGACGCCCTCATTTTGCAACTGCCCGACGATCTTCTGTGCATCAACAGTTGCAGGATGGGCAAAGTCAAAATCAGGCAGAATACTGCTATTACCGCAGCACAATGAATGCAGTACCATGACGGGAAAACTGTGCAGGTCAATCTCATTCTTTTCTTCGGGAAGAAGCGCCTTTATGGCGTAAAGTTGTGCTAACAGGCTATCGTGAGTACGGTTTGCCCCTTTAGGTATACCGGTAGAACCAGAGGTAAAAGTAATTAATCCCGTCGTATCCGGCGGTAGGCTACGGCAGATAAAACGATTTAGTGGTAAATGTTGGCTGGGCGCTTTCAGTACTTTCATGCCCCAGATACGCTGTCCAATCACAAAACGGCGCGGTCGCCACAGTTCGGGGATCAGAAACCAGAATTTTCCTAATGCAGGTTGGGTGATAACCGCCGATAATTTACTGTGCCGTAGCGTCTCCCGGAGTTGTTTTTTGGAAAGACCCCGCTCAAGCATAACCGGAACCAGCCCCAATCCCAGAATGGCGATAAGCAATGGGTAAAGTACTAATCCGGGCTGAACAATCACTAATAAGCGATCACCGGCCACGAACCCGGCTTGGGTTAACAGATGCTGGAAGTGGGATGCATGAGAAAAAAATTCCCGAAAACTTAAACTACTGCCGTGTGGTGCTTGCAGGGCTAAATGCTCAGGGTGTTTTTGGGCCGCATCGACAATGGGCTGACAAATATTTGTCATGCGATCCTCCTGTAATAAAGCGCATATTGATGTCTGGTGGAAGCGGGTGTATTGAAGAGCCGTTCTGCGGTCTTTAATGATTTATTATCTTCACGCATCAGGGCGCCCCCTAAACGGGGATGAACGAGGCTGGCGCTCTGCTGATATGAGTGATACAGCGAATGATATAGCCGACTCCCCCGATATTGCGGCGCAACTGCTACAGTTTTCAACAAGCCTATAGCGGGCTGACCTTTTTGGCTCACGGATAAGCTAAGAATTAACCCAGTAATCTCGCCGCTGACGGTTTTAGCCAGAAATGACGCAGGGTAGAGACAAAAAGGTTTAATAAATTCCTTACCGCAATAATGTTGAAATGTTGTCCATGACGGTGTGGTGTAAGCGAAATTCTCGCCGAAGACTGAGTCGATGAAGGAATATAATTTAACCTGTTCTTGCATCCATAATTCTGGTGTTAACGGTAATAATGTTGCCTGGGGATCAGGGAATTTTTGTGCGCGTAGATAATCTTGCCGAAAGTTGTTTGCTATTGCTTGGGTGTCATCGAATAGCGAGGTATAGCGGTAACGAGTATTAAACCCCAACTTTTCTAATAAAAGGGAATAATAAGGCGGATTATAAGGTTCATTCTCAAAGGGGGAGACATCAAAATGATCAAGCCGGACGCGGTAATGCCCGAAGGTCGAAAAGTTAATCGGCCCGTAGAGATTGTGTGCGCCATTTTTCTTGGCCCATTGTTCCAGGGCGCTAAACAGCATGGTGTTGCTTGCCATATCATTATCGGTTTCCCAAAAACCGAAAAATGCGGCGGATTGACCATCAACGGCATGGGGCACTAAAAAACCGGCAAGACGAGTTTTCCCCGGAATACAGCCAATCCAGGCTTTGCTGTGATTAAACCAGGGATTCTCCAGACTGAATTGTTGTTGTACCTTCTCCCGGTCTTCGCCAGGCCAGAGCGGCCAGTCACGGTAGATGGCTGCCGGAAGATCGAGAAAACTTTCAGGCAGTGGGTTGGCCGGGGACCACTCGCCCATGAAGATATCAGACATGTTCGCTCCTTGAAGGTAATTCTTCTGTAGTGGTGTTGTGCAAGCGGATAATACTCCCGGTTGCACCGTCCATGCGTACCCAATCGCCATCTTTTAAAATTTGGGTGACCGCTGGAATGCCAACAATTGCGGGAATACCCAGTTCGCGGGCTACAACGGCAGAATGAGAGAGTGTGGAACCACGTTCAATTAATAACCCGCCCGCTGTAGGGAATAATGGTGCCCAGCCGGGATCGGTACGAACGGTACAAAGGATCTGCCCTGCCAGCGACATTTCATCCTGCGGGTTTTTAATTAAGCGAATAGTTGTTTCAACTAGCCCTGGATAACAACCGATGCCCTGTAGCATTCCGCTATCGGTTGGGGCTTGTTGTTCCTTATAGGGGTAGCTGTAATCTTGCTGCTGATACAGCGAGCCTCTAATGAAGAAGTGATGGGCTGGTTCATCCTCTGTTTCGTAACCAGCATACTCCTGTTTGCGTATGGCAACTAAAGGCTTAAGCTGAGTTTGTACCGCCGTTCCTTCGTAGCTGCTGTAGATTTCCTCTAACGTCAGATAGAAAATATCACGTGACTCGGCAAGGATTCCTTCCAATGCGTATGTCTGACCAAGCTGTATGAAAATATCCCGATATAGCCCAAACATACGGGTTCGGGTGAAGCGCATATTTTCCCGGTGGCGTATTGCCTGGCGCAATTTCTGCAAATTCTTTTTGAAGGCGGCCATACGTTTGGAGCCAAGTTGCTCGCGTATTTGCTGAAATGCGGTGTTTTCTGCCTGAGTACGTAATTTTCTTTCCCGGCTGGATAACGTCTCTGGTGTGAGGGTATCGATAGCAAGGTAGTTTTTTAGTATCAGAAACAGAAAACTGGGATCTTGTTTTAGTGTAATAGTTTCCAGCTTTAGTTCGCCCATAGTACGATCGCCATATTTTTCAATATAATCAATGCACTGTTGGTAGAATGGTTCATCGAGCTGGCGTGCTTGGGTTAACAGAGTACGTGCGTCACCGTTCGTTAGCAGGGTGCATAATTCAGGGCGCTGGCGCGCATATTGGCACATCTTTAACAGCACTTTGGTTGGTTGGGTACTTTCAATATCTTCGTCCCCTGAGAGGAGATCACCTAATAATGCCGTTGGATTCTCAATGCCAGCCGCCGCCAGTCCCCGGTGTACTCGGCCATTAAACATCATTACGTAGAAATCATTCAGAATTGGCGTTGTCCAGCGCCGTAGCAGGTGCTCATCGAGATATTTCAATTTCTCGATTAGTTGGCCGCTGTTGCAGGTATGTAACTCTGTTCGTTTTATGGCTGCGGCATGTTGTTTAAATTGTGCTAAAAACAACTCTACTCGCCGATCCATCGTTCTGAAAGCGTATAGTAGTCGTAGCAATGCCCATCCCATTTGGGGAAGTTTTTTTATTTTATCGCCCAATGAAAGCTCTTTATCTTCAATGAAATCGACAGGATCTTCCAGCCCCATCATTCTTTCCATATCTTTCTTATTAGTTTGGAAAGAGGGGAGTAATAATAGCCCTTTATACCAGTTGTTGATGTTGTAATAGATCCGGCCTTTAATTAAGCCGAGCATATTTTCCAACATGGAACGATGCTGATTAACTTGTTTATCTGAGCAGCCCAATGCACGTATTGTCTGCTCATAAACAGTGGCATAACCAGCACGGGCAAAAGAGAAAGTCAGTGGCGTGGTTATTCCACAATAAGATTCTTGAATATTAGAGTTATCGAAGATAGTACGGTGTTCGTTCTTATCATCCTGACGGGGTAGTCTGGTTATTGGCCGGGTCTGTAGAATAAAGATTTGATGATTTTGCACCGTCCACTCAATATCTTGCGGACAACCGCGTGCCGCTGCGATTTTTTTTCCAATATCTCGCAATGCATATATTTCATCATCGGATAAGGTTGGTGCCCGCTGTTTTTCCTCTTCAACGGGTACTGTCACTGTACCGCTGCCGTTGGCGGTATCGAAGACACTTGCTGTCCCTTTTTGCGTGATATGGCGTTCGATCTCAGGCATGGTGAGATGAACTGAAAACTCATCGGTATCGCATTCACCAGAAACTACACCTTCCCCAGTACCCCAAGCGGATGAGATTAAGTAATGTTGTCTACTGCCGGTAACTGGGTGCGCGGTAAACATGACGCCAGAAACTTCACCGGCAACCATGTTCTGAATAATAACAGCGCTACGGATATTACCCATCGGCAGTCGTTTGTGCAGGCGATATTGCAATGCACGGGTATTAAAGGCTGAAGCCATCACAGCACGTAAGCTGTCGGCAAGTGCGGATTTGCCACGCTGAAATAGGTAACTATCCATCTGCCCGGCAAAAGAAGCATTGGCAGCGTCCTCACCAATAGCGGATGAGCGAACAGCAAAAAATGTATCTGGGTGATTCTCTGACAACAGAGCCAGCTCTGCTTCTAATTCCGCAGGCAGAGGGAGTGATTGTAACCATTGGCGCAAAGGGGCAGCAATGGCGTCGAGTTTTTCCTGGCTGATATCATGTGGCACGGAGGCTAACTGTTCCACAATGGTGATCGCAAATGTATCGTTAGCTAATAAGTTGTTTAGTACCTCGCTGCTGATGACCCAATAATCAGGTACAGGAAAACTATTTTGCGTTAGCCATAATAAATTAGCCGCTTTGCCGCCTAAGGAATGCTCCGATAATTTAATAGCACTATCTTGAGTATAGAGATATTTCATGTTATTCCACCAATGCAGCAATAGTACACTTATGTATATCATGGTCTTATTTGCACATAATATTTGTGGGTTAATAGATCAATAAGACTCGAATGTATTACAAGCTATTGCTGCACCCTTGTTATTAGAGGAAGAGTGAATTAAATAACTTAATTCGATTTACTATTGATTTCGTGTTAATGAAATAAGCCAGTGGATAGTTTTCATCGTGCGCTCCATAAATGGATAGCCAACAACATTATGTGCCATCATATAAAACGGGATTCTTCTCATACAGAAATCACGTAGCGCTAGTTCATAACCGCGATACCAATTTATTGGATCGAGAGCAATCCCCGATTTTTGCTCGAGTTCAATTCGGTGTAGTTCAATATAATAGGCCACACTGTTTGCATCACTTTGCTGGTGGTCTAAGCTAAAGGCTAACAGTTCAACGAGGTCGCGTTGTGGTAGATGCAAAGTAGACAATTCCCAATCCCAAGCGCATAAACGTAACCCCTCTTCCTGCTGCCGGAAGGCAATATTACGTGGATTGAAGTCACCATGGATCAATGTCCGAGGCATCTGTTCGATTTCTTGCCACCAGATGGCTGAGTTATCTACCCAGTGCTGGAAATCTTGATGTTCCTCGGCGGTTAATAGCTCCGGGAATGTTTGGTGAACAAAATTGCCTAGTTTTTTCCATAGGGGACTCATTTGTGAAACCGTATCAGCATTCGAAATTTGCAGTTGTGGGAATTTCCACATTAGCTCTTCTTCTTGCCCTAACCAGATGGCGTGAATATCGGTAATCCCTTGGATAGCGGCTTCAAGGTGATGCTGTTCCCAGGGCATTTCCAGATTAATATTGTTCATTAACACCATATCGTGAAGCAATTCTTCAATTAGGGCATAGGTTCCAGTTGTCTCGTTTTCAATCACACCATAGATGACCGGCATATAACGCATGAGCTGTGGATTTTGCTGGTTCATAATAGCTAGCTCGCGGGTATGGCTCTGGTTAAATTCAAGCTGATGTGCAAAATTCTGAAAAACAGCAAACAGCTCAGGGGAACAGTGTTTGGCGATATCCAGTATCATGTTAACCACCTCATTCCCCAACGGTTTTAGCTTCAGCATTATAGGTAGAGTGAGCTGTGCGGATGTGGTCATAGCAAAGGGAAATAGACCAATTAAACGTTCTGCATAGTTTGAACTCAGCTGGGTTAGCATGCTATGTCCATCATCACCAGAAAATTTGGGTTTGATGGTGGTCAGGTTAGCCCCTTGTAACACAGGATTAAAATTTGCTTGTTGGAAGAATGACAGATCAAGCTCTTGCGGGGTACGCGGAATAATGCCAACGGTGGGAGCTGGATGGTTACGGCTGAGTTTTTCATGCGATTGCGCAAACTCATCCGCAGCAATGGCTGACAGTGTTGAAATATCAAGAGCCAGGCAATAACTAGCAATGATCTCAGCCAGGCAAGTGGTGCCGTTTTCATCGGTGCAGCCCAACATATTCAGGCATTCGCGTTGGTGTGGTAAATAGGTACCTCCGCCGACTGTGCCTACGATCAGTGATGGCAGTGTGATACTGCAATAGACGCGGTTATCGGCAGTTAATGTCATGTGCAAATGCGCTACCGATGATTCATGTACGCAGGCGATATCTTGGCCTAAGGCTGTAAACATCCCGGCGATAACATTTGCTGCATTAATATTTATACCAACCATCCCTGAAGCCGTAGCTCCTTCGCAGACATGATGATAAGCGGTGACAAGTTGTTGAGGAGTGACTCGCAGGATTTGCTGACAGGATTCAGCATTTAGATAAACCTCTGCCACGACACGTGTTCCACGTCCTTCAATAAAGGATTGATAAGCTACCTTTTTATCGCTGGAAGTATTACCGTCTATCATAAAGTGGCGCAGTGGTATAAAAGCCATTTTTGCTAGCTGCTCTTGTATCCATTGGCATGCATACCAGGTACAGATGGTGGTCATATTCTGACCCGCAGCGGCGGCTGTATTGTAGATAAACTGCAAATGGACACTGCGTCCAATGATGTGTGGTTTTATTTCCGTTAATTGCGCATGCTTGGAGTGACGTCCAATTTCATGCCGTAGTTCGCTGATATGTTCGTTGATCCAATCACTGAACATAATGCTATGTGAGACGCTATAAAATTCAAAACGGGGAGCTCGTATCATGCGTTGACCAAGCACACGGGCAGTCGTACCCCCTGATTGCATAATGGCTGAGGAACCACGGGATATTGACGCAATTAGGGCGGCTTCTGTGGTGGCAATCGGTGCGTAATATACCCCTTGAGCGTATTGTCCCTTTATCAATAAAGGGCCAGCAATCCCTACAGGGATTTCTATTGAACCAATAAATCCTTCAATCGTTTTTGTTAGTTTCGTCGCGTCCAGATGGGTATTTGCCACGTGTTCCAGCGTATGTCCGGTATGTTTTGCCAAATAATCCAAGCGTTTTTGCCGGGCTTCCTCGGTATATGTATAAAGATGGCGGCGGGGTAATAATTTTACCTGGGCTGCTGTTGTATGAACGGCAGATACCTCTTGGTGTTTATTGCTGAATATGTCACGTGATAATTCTGGAATTGAACTCAGTGCACCGCTCTCTATGTGAGTAGTAGTATTATCTGAGACATGACTCTCATATGATTGGATATTTTTTTGCAACATAACTATATTTCCTTCGATACCTAAGCAAACCCAAGCTTTATTAAAATACTGGCAGCGCAAACTGAATAACCCAGAACCATAAACATTCCCACGACAGCTTCATCGCGTTTGCGATTTTGAATAGTGGGGTGGCAGAGAAATTTACCCAATTGCCATAGACACAATGCATAACAAACTACCAAGATAATTAATGCCCATAACACTATGCCGTCAGTGGTGATATTAATTAGCCAAATCTGTAACACTAACATTATGGTGAGTAATGCTGCGATAATAGCGATCGCCCCTTTTCTGCCGAAAATAGATGAATAGGTTGGTATTTCCGGACGTTCTTCATCTGGGCCTTTACACTTGCGTGTAATTTCAAAACTAAATCCAGAGAAAAAGCATAACCCCATCAAAACCCATATTGGGAAAGTGAGTGTGAGGTTGGGACTAGCGATATTAACCAGCCACCAGATAATGAGTGGCATGACCAACATATGGGAAATGGCATACCAAGTGAGGTGCTGGTTTAACCATTCACTGATAAAGAATTCTTTCCCCATAAGACAGGTCCAGATAAAGACTAATAGCCAGGCAAAAGTGACTGAACCAACTCCCTGATCTAAAAATAAACTCCCACCCAATTGCAGGGTAATGCAGCAGATACCGAGTACTCGTAGATTTTTCAGCGTAATAATGCCGCGCTGTAATATCCGCTGTGGGTGGTGTTCACAATCCAGCTGATAATCTTTATGCTCATCGAATATCCGTAATAGTAAAAAATAAGAAAAGGACATTAAGCAACCAAGCAGGATCTCCCATGATAAAACCGGCTTTTCCCCTATCGAGTAAAAAGCTACGGAATAGCTGATGATATAAAATATAAAGAAAAGTGGCGCGTTCTGTAGCGGGAAGCGCTCATCCATCCATAGCTTTATCCTCTTACCAATGAATCTTGAATAAATATCTTGGCCTTCCATACACCATTCCTATTTATTGTATAAAGATCGAACTAATATACGTTTGTGACAAATTACAGCCCAAGGATAGTAAATCCAGAAGCAATACTTAATGAAATCCATGCGTGTTTTTAACATTATTCCTGGGAATAACCGTAAGAAATACGTATGGACTGACGTCATACGTTAAGCTAAAAATTTGCAATCCGCTATAATCAAGATGTGTAAATTTAGATCTTAACATGCAACTTATGTTTACAATTTCTTTTGTAACTGTATGTTTGTCTGTATTTTTATTTTCTCTTCAGATTGAAAGAATAACGGGCCTTGATCTCCTACTTTAGAATGATATAGAGAGTATCTGCCCTGTTATCTGCAACGATTGTATTCTCATATAGGTCTTCTGTGGGGCAAAGCCTCCTGATATAAAATACCGGAATAGAGTAATAATGGTTAAGTATTTTAATTGAATTAAAGAAGGGATGTTTTGATTTAGAGCAGTTTATAAGCAGATGTTACCCTAATAGCTAAAAGTAAAATTTACAGCTAGTTCTGCGTTGGATTCTTGATGTAGGATCGGAGGAATACCGATGTATTTTGGCAGAATAGCTACATTACTTTATCGAGTAAGGAGTCTGAGTTGTGTTAGGAAAAATCCGCGATCTCAATCTGCGTTGGTTTATTACTGCCCATGATAATCATTTGGTTCTCAGTCGGCATGAGCAGAAAGATATTGGTCTTAGCGACAAAGCCAATGATCTGATTCTGATAGCTACCCGTAAAGAAGCCTCTGATATCCTTTCCTTCCTGCATCATCATTTGTGTATTGTAGGAGAGGCTGGATTGGGGTTGTATGTTAAAAATCTAGTAGATGTAATAGTGTTAAATCCCATATTTGCTGTTCTCCGTGCGGGTTTGTTGCAATTAGATGAGTTTATTAAAATCAATGTGCTGGAGGGCGTATATCAATACGATCATGCGCGATTATCATGTTGATTAGAGTAGAAATTCCGGTAGACGCCGCCGGGATAGATCGGTTACTACGGAAATCATTTGATACCACAGTGGAAGCGGAATTGGTACAGCAACTGAGAGAAGATGGATTACTGACATTGGGCATGGTTGCCACGGATGACGTAGGCCAGGTAATCGGTTACGTGGCATTTAGTCCGGTAGATATTAATGGCGAGGATCACCAGTGGGTCGGTTTGGCGCCGTTGGCGGTTTCTGAAGAATACCGTCGGCAGGGGATTGGAGAAAGACTGATATATGAAAGTCTGGATAGCTTGAATGAATTTGGCTATAGAGCAGTCGTTGTTTTAGGTGATCCACGTTATTACCGTCGATTTGGTTTTACGCTTGCCTGTGAGCATCAGTTGCATTGTCAGTGGCCAACATATGAACCCTATTTTCAGATATATGAATTAGCTGATAGTTTTTTGGCTGACCATACTGGACTGGTTACTTACTCTCCGCCTTTTGACCGTTTCTGAATTGATGCTAAATATTCTGCTATACAGATGGGCTGGCAAATAACCAGCCTCTCTTTTTGTTGTTTACTCAACTGTTTTACCTGATATTCCAGTCGTGAAGCATTGGATTTGTCGCCAGCATTACTGCTGAAAACCAGTTGCAATGGGCCTTTACCTCTGAGTGCTTTTGCTCCTTTACCATTTTCATGCTGTGCAAAACGGCGGTTGATATCTGTCGTTATTCCTGTGTACAGCGTTCCTGTTTTCGTTTTCAGCAAATAAAGAATCCATTGATTTTTAGCCATATAATTTTTTTCTTAATTTTTTATTTCTGATATTTGTATTTTGCTCAAGTGGTCTTTCTATATTATTTTTCGGAATAATTTATCTTAAGTTATTATAATATAATAGATTTATTAAAATTTGTTACATATCAATTTCCTGGATATAGCATTAATCATTCAAAAATTTTGAAATAGAATAGCAGTAATTGCTAATTTTTATTCTGTCAGTTAGAGCATAATATGATCCACGTCACAGAGAGTGATCTGTTCCCTTAAAAATTGATCAAGGATCATGTTATGAAAAATGTAAAATATATTGCTGCTGTTTTAACTTTAAGTGCTATCTCTTTTGGTGGTATGGCGGCAACTGAGGTCCAATCTTCTTCATCTCCTAAAGTTGGTGTGGTTTCTGTCACGGGAGCTGATACCCTGGAAAGCCTGAGTGCCGAGTTGTCCAAAAAAGCTGACAAAGCTGGCGCATCTTCTTTCCGTATTATCTCTGCTAGTGGTAAGAACCAATTGTCAGGTGTTGCTGAAATCTATAACTAATTTATAGTAGAGCATACTGAACCCTGATTTTGTCAGGAGATATCAGAACACGCCGCAGGATGATGTTTATCCGGGCGTGGTTCTGGGTATCCGGGCAGATAAAATCCTTCCATTGGAGGGAGTGTGAATACCACTGAAAACTTTCATCTTATTCGTCAATACCTCGCAAGACAGCATGTCCTTACGCTTTGTACCGCCGCCGATGACGATATTTGGTGTGCGAGTTGTTTCTATGTTTTTGATGCGGATAAGATAGCCTTTTTGTTTATGACTGAATCCCATACTCGGCATGGTGAAATGATGCAAATAAATCCACAGGTTGCAGGTACTGTTGCAGGACAGATTCGTAATATTGCACAGATAAAAGGTATTCAGTTCAAAGGGGAGGTCATTCGTCTTGAAGGTGAAAAAGATAAAGCGGCCAGAGCACGTTATTGTCGCCGCTTTCCAGTGGCCATTGCTGCTAAAACACCTGTCTGGCAGCTGAATCTTAGTGAAATAAAGATGACTGATAATACGCTGGGATTTGGTAAGAAAATCTGCTGGCAACGATGAAATTATCTTAATTTATGAATAATCTGGTTGTAACTGCCACGCCACAGTAAACCGGGATCATAAAGTGCTTGTACAAATTTTCCGTCCACGAGCACATTAATATAGCTGACAATTTCCTGTTGAGCTTCATTAAGGTCATCTAACCGATAGCCAGTCCAGATCCAGATGTCCTTTTCAGGACATTCTGCCTTGACCCGTCTTACCAATTTCAGGATTGCTGGTATGTTATGTCTATGCAGAGGATCGCCGCCAGACAGAGATAACCCTTGTCGTTTAATACGGCTATCCTGTAAATCGGCGATAATACGGTCTTCTATTTCCTGTGTAAATGGGTGACCAGAATTCACTCGCCAGGTACTTTTGTTATAACAACCGGGACATTGATGTTCGCATCCCGCGACGAATAGCGTACAACGAGTTCCGGGACCGTTAACTACATCAACGGAGTAATATTGGTGATAATTCACTTTCTTAGCCTGTTTTAATTAGCCTAACCGCCCATTTGTCAGATGTTTTACCCTGCGTTTTACTTCTTCCTGTTTACCTGCGTTGAATGGACGAGCGTCAGGACTCCCCAAATAACCGCAGACGCGGCGGGTTACTGATACTCTTGAAGGTTCATGATTGCCACAACGAGGGCAGGTAAACCCTTTGCTGGTACAGGAGAATTCACCGGTAAATCCGCAGTCATAGCATTCGTCAATGGGTGTATTGGTTCCATAATAAGGGACACATAAATAGCTGTAATCCCAGACATCTTCCAGTGCTTTTAAATTATGTTGTAGGTTAGGATATTCGCCATAACAGATAAAACCGCCATTTGCCAGTGGTGGGTAAGGTGCTTCAAAATCCAGTTTATCGTAAGGATTGACCTTCTTTTCAACATCTAAATGAAAACTGTTGGTGTAATAGCCTTTGTCTGTCACGCCTTTGATAACACCAAATTCAGCGGTATCAAGGCGGCAGAAACGGTCACATAGATTTTCACTTGGTGTACTGTATAGGCTGAAACCATAACCGGTTTCTTTCTTCCATTGATCAGTTGCTTTTCGCAGATGGTTAATAATTGAGATAGCCTTTGCACGTAATTGTTGATCATCAAATAGATGAACCTGATCGCCATACAATGCATTAATGGTTTCATGAATGCCAATATAGCCCAAAGAGATAGAAGCTCTGCCATGCTTAAAGATTTCGGCAATATTATCATCTGCTTTCAAGCGAACTCCGCAGGCACCTTCCATATAAAGGATTGGAGCAACTCGTGCTTTGACCCCTTCCAGACGGGCAATACGAGTCATCAATGCTTGCTTCGCCAGAATCAGACGTTCATCTAGTAATTGCCAGAAATGTTTTTCATCTCCTCTGGCTTCGATGGCAATACGGGGCAGGTTTAGGCTGATAACTCCTAGGTTATTGCGTCCTTCATGAATTTGCTTCCCATTTTCTTGGTAAACATTGAGGAAACTGCGGCAGCCCATTGGGGTTTTAAAGGAGCCCGTGATTTTAACAACCTGATCGTAGTTAAGAATATCAGGATACATCCGCTTACTCGCGCATTTCAGGGCCAGTTGTTTGATATCGTAATTAGGATCACCAGACTTATGATTCAGACCGTCGCGGATAGCAAATACTAGTTTGGGGAATATTGCTGTTTTGTGGTTCTTACCTAAACCAGCAATGCGGTTACGTAGAATAGATTCTTGGATTAGGCGGGATTCTTTTGAAGTACCAAGACCAAAGCCAAAAGTGACAAAAGGTGTTTGTCCGTTGGTGGTATGCAGAGTATTAACTTCGTATTCCAGTGACTGAAAAGCGTTGTAACACTCTTTTTGGGTTTGTGTTTCAGCGTAGGATTTTTTATCGGCAATATCCCATTCTGTAGCGATGGCTAAGTGTTTGTCATAGCTCGCTTTAACAAATGGTGCTAACACTTCATCTATACGGTTAATTGTGGTACCACCATAAATATGGCTGGCAACCTGAGCAATAATCTGAGCCGTTACCGCTGTTGCGGTTGAAATGGATTTTGGCGGTTCTATTTCAGCGTTACCCATTTTGAACCCGTTGGTCAGCATGCCGTTCAGGTCGATCAACATACAGTTAAACATCGGGAAAAAGGGTGAATAATCGAGATCGTGATAGTGGAGTTCACCTCTTTCGTGAGCTAATACCACATTACGAGGCAGAATATGTTGTTTGGCATAATGTTTGGCAACAATTCCTGCCAACAGATCGCGTTGAGTGGGGATAACTTTACTATCTTTATTGGCATTCTCGTTGAGCAGGGAAATATTACTTTGCTCAACTAAGCCACGGATTTCCTGATTAAGACGGCTATGTAACTCTCGGGCAATGTCCCTGTCATGACGATATTCAATATAGAGACGAGCTAGGTGCTTATAGTTGCCCGCCATTAATTGATTTTCTACTGCGTTTTGAATATCCCATATATCAACTTGTTTGTAATTAGCCATTAATTGCGTTACTGCGGATGCAACTTGAGCACAATATTTATCATCTGTGACGCCAGCAGCAGAAGCGGCCCGTTTTATGGCATCTCTGATACGGGCTTCATCAAATGGTGCTTGATGACCATCTCGTTTTATCACAACAGTTTTCACAATATGGCTCCTTGAAAATGTTATCCATAGGTATCGACAATACCCGTTCGGGTATTTAACTTAAATATGAATAACTCTATATGTAGATCGTGCTTTATATTTAAACACAACATATAGTAAATTGAAGCAAAATAATAACGACTTGATTTGATCTAAGACAAGGAAGAGTCAGCTATATTTGGAGGGTAGAGAAAAGCAAAAACCTTTAGCTAGCGACTAACTAAAGGTTTACAACAGTGGAACTGGGAGATTATCTACGAATCGCGATAGCTTCAATTTCGATTTTAACGTCTTTTGGTAGACGGGCTACTTCAACACAGGAACGTGCTGGAAAAGAGGCATTATGTTCTTTGAAGAATGCTTCATAGGTAGAGTTAACAGTGCCGAAGTCATTTAAGTCCTTAACGAAAACGGTTGTTTTAACAATGTCACCTACAGTCAAACCTGCTTTCTCAACGATAGCTTTAACGTTTTCCAGTGATTGACGAGCTTGAGCAGCAATATCTTCTGCTACATCACCTGTTTCTGGATTTACCGGGATCTGCCCGGAAGTGATTATCATGCTGCCTAGATCAACACCCTGAACATATGGACCAATTGCAGCAGGGGCTTTATTGGTATTAATCTCGTATGACATAGGTTCTCCTGTTAATGTGATAACTGAATAAATGTTTTACCAAAGGTACTATTATAGTTCCCGTATCTGCCTCAGCAACTGGCATAGATCGTTTAATCGTTGAGTATTACCACGTTGCGGTCGAACTCTTTCTCACAGTATTTGCAGGTTAGCACCACGTCTTCGGATGTGACTTTGACCCGAAAACTACTTTCTACAGGCTCATTGTGGCTAATACAGTTGCTATTCGGGCAGACTAGCACGCAATCAATGCGTTCAGGCAAGTTAATTGGCAGTTTCTTGACGACTTCATAGTTTTCAATACAGTTCACCGTTGCGTTCGGTGCATACATAGCCAGCTGGTTAGCTTGTTGCTCTGTAAGGAATGTATTTTCGATTTTGATGAGATCTTTTTTACCTAATTGATTGGAAGGCAGGTTCAGGCCGATGGTGATACGTTGATCAGTTTCAGTCAGTTTAAACAGAGAAAGTAATTTGAAGCCTACCTGAGCTGGGATATGGTCAATCACTGTACCACATTTAATGGCTTCGACTTGTAATTTATGATCTTGGGTCATAGTGTTTTTATGAATACATTTTGGTGACAATTTGTCTGTATTCACCCTCCAGGTAATGGTTAAGAATCGACACGCATTCCATGTTAGAAAGAAAGTAATAACCAGTTATGTTCGCGGATTAAAAAGTATTTTCTTTTTTAATCATTCATTTAAAACTAAAGATAATAGTGCCTGACGAGCATAAATGCCATTTTCTGCTTGTTGGAAATAATAAGCATGGGGAGTTTTATCTACATCGACAGTAATTTCATCAATACGTGGCAATGGATGTAGAACTTTAAGGTTTTCTTTCGCTCCCGTCAGATCAGTGGCACGTAGAATAAATTGTGCTTTTACATTGGCATATTCGGATGGATCAAGGCGTTCTTTTTGTACACGAGTCATGTAAAGAATATCCAGCTCTGGCAAGACTTCTTCAATATTAGTATGCAAGCTATAAGTAGAACCTTTTTCATTCAGCATATGAAGAATATGGTTTGGCATTGCCAGTGCTTCTGGGGCGATAAAATAGAAATGGTTGCCATTAAATTTTGCCAGCGCTTGTGACAGCGAATGGACGGTGCGGCCATATTTTAGGTCACCAACCATGGCGATATTCAGACTGTCCAGCCGTTTCTGGGTTTCTTGAATAGTGAACAAGTCCAGTAAGGTTTGAGTCGGGTGCTGATTAGCGCCATCACCGGCATTGATGATTGGAGTATTACTGGAAAATTCAGAAGCCAAACGTGGTGCACCTTCTTGTGGATGGCGCATCACGATAGCGTCAACATACTGGCTGATAACGGAAATGGTATCTGCCAGTGTTTCTCCTTTCTTGCCTAGGGAAGTGTTACTACTATCTGAAAAACCAACAACTGAAGCACCAAGACGGTGAATTGCTGTTTCAAAAGAGAGGCGAGTACGAGTAGAGGCTTCAAAGAAACAACTGGCGATAACCTTGTGTTTCAGTAATTCAGGCTGTGGTCTGGCTTTTAGTGCGGCAGCAGTCTGCAATACCAATTCCAGATCTTCGCGGCTCAGATCATTTATTGAGATGATATGTTTGCGATATAACGGATTAGCCATTTTTCACTCTCCTCTAATGCTGACATCCGGGTGTAGCGATTATCAATTGATTGCCGGGCAAAAAAAAGCCCCTCAATGAGGGGCATTAAATGATCGGTTTAGCGGCGGGAAAAACAATGGTTGCTGGCTGCCTTTAGGCAGTTGCACTCGCACTTTAGCTTGACGAAAATAAGCGCTGTTTTTCATGATTTCTCCCGGCAAATTGCGGCGCATTATACTCGTGAAAAATCTTACAGCAAGTATCGCAGGAAGAAAAATGGTATTGGCAGCATCACGTCTTTATAGACATAATCCTACAGATACCTTAAGTAATCAGATTTTTAAATCCTTTGCTAGTGTTGCTACCATTACCGCTTTAATGGTATGTAGGCGATTTTCTGCCTGATCAAATACAATACTGTGTTCTGATTCAAAAACTTCATTGGTGACTTCCAGTCCGCCATACATATCAAATTTGTCTGCCAGTTGCTTACCTAACGTCGTTTCTTCATCATGGAATGCAGGCAAGCAGTGCAGGAATTTTACCTGCGGATTACCTGTCATTTTCACCATATCCATATTGACCTGATAAGGTTTCAGTAGGCTAATTCGTTGTTGCCAAACTTCTTTTGGCTCTCCCATCGAAACCCAGACATCGGTGTAAAGAAAATCAGCATCTTTAACACCTTCCGCGATATTTTCAGTTAGAGTAATTTTACCGCCGGTTTTTTCAGCCAGTTTTTGGCATTCAGCAACTAGTGTTGCATCTGGCCAGTACTCTTCAGGAGCGACCAGTCGAACATCCATACCTGTCAGTGCTGCAGCTTCTAGCATGCTATTGCCCATATTATTACGGGCATCACCTAAATAGGCGAATTTGATTTCTGACAGCGGTTTCTCAGGTTGATGCTCTTGGATAGTGAGTAGATCTGCCAGTAACTGGGTAGGATGAAATTCATTCGTCAGGCCATTCCATACGGGGATGCCAGCGTGTTCTGCCAGCGTTTCAACTACTTTCTGAGCATAGCCACGATATTGAATACCGTCATATATGCGACCAAGTATACGGGCGGTATCTTTAATTGATTCTTTATGACCAATTTGATTACCACTAGAGCCAAGATAAGTGATATTTGCCCCTTGGTCATAAGCAGCTACTTCAAATGAACAGCGCGTGCGGGTGGAATTCTTTTCGAAGATTAGCACAATATTTTTACCTGTTAGCAGAGCTTTTTCTGTGCCGGATTTTTTAGTCGATTTTAATTCAGCTGCCAGCTTCAGAAAAGCGGGGATTTCTGCTGAAGAAAAATCAAGTAACCTTAGTAAATTACGTTGATAGAACGGATTCATTGTTGAGTACCTCTGCATTTATTTTTGCATTTGTATTCAATTTATATCTATAAAAATTCAATTTCAACTCCGTGTTAGATTTCTTTGATGTAAACAGTGGTTAGGCTGACTGTGGTGTGGGAGAATGAAAGTTGGGACGGCCAACTGATTGAGGATATTGGGTATGGCAAATCAAAAAGACTTAGAAGAACAACGTGAAGAAACGCGCCTTATTATTGAAGAATTATTGGAAGATGGTAGTGACCCAGATGCGCTTTATGCCATTGAACACCACTTTTCTGCAGAAGATTTTAATCTGTTGGAAAAAGCTGCTGTCGAAGCCTTTAAGCTAGGTTATGAAGTAACTGATGCAGAAGAATTGGAGGTTGAGGATGGCACTATTCTTATGTGTTGTGATGTTATTAGTGAATGTGGGTTAAGTGCAGAACTGATCGATACCCAGGTTGAACAACTGATGAATCTGGCCGAAAAAATCGGTGTCAATTATGATGGTTGGGGTACTTACTTTGAAGATCCTGACGCACAAGATGATGATGAAGATGATGAAGACGATCTACCGGAGCAAGGAGGAGATAGGCTTCATTAAGGTATTGAGGTAAGAAGTAATAGAGGGTCTAGCTTACAGGTTTCCAGTCTGTAAGTTGCCCTTTATTAATTTAAAGCGTGGTTAATTCTTATTTCCTTTTTATAGGAATTTATATTTCAATTGAACGTTAATATCTGCTGATTTTTCAAAGTAGAGCTCCCATGACTAAGAAAACAGCCATTATGATTATCATCCCTCCACCTAGTATGTTCACTAGCCTCATTCTTTTTTCAGTAAAAGATGCGCGCGAGCTCACCGCATGAGCGGCAGCGACCCATGCTGTATCTATCACCAAGCCTAAGCCAATCGGTATCAATGAAAAACTGAGCAGGGATAAAATAGGGCTGTCTATTCCTTCGGTTAAAAAGCTTGGAACTATCGTACCAAACATAATCAATGCCTTCGGATTCGTTGCACCAACGATTATTCCTAGCGCCAATGTTTGTTTATTTTTCTTGGAGCTAACATTCTCGCCAACTCGCAGCGGCCTTGAAAAAAAAAGATATTGAACACCGATGACTAGTAAGGCAATAGCACCCAGCAAACGAATGACCATCAAAGCAGTGCTGGATTGTATGAGCAAAGAGCCAATTCCCAAGGCAAGGATCACAGCAACGCAATAGGTTCCGATTGCATTTCCAATCACACCACGTAATGCGTTGGTCCGTCCTACTGACACCGCCTGTCCCACAATAAACATGATACTTGGGCCAGGAACAGCGATTAGTATTGAGCTAGTCAGCATGAGTCCTAACAGACCTTGAAGTGTCGTAAAATTTGTGAACATAAGGTAACCTTCGCTATCTGGCGCAGGGACATGAATTTTTAGATAAAAATCGCTATCCTGTCCCTGCCGTGTTAGTTAAATTTCGTTGTACACATCTAGTACAATACAATCATGACTGCTTGGCAAGCAATGCCAGGGTTGGTTGAATCCGCAGCGCTTCTGCAATCTCCTCCTCGCTCATAAGGGGATAGCACTTCTCGACAAACTCATCAAGCACTGGCAACATGCTTCTGCGCTCTTCAATGTCAAGTGCACAGGCGCAAGCATTGAAAGCGACGTTCCTGTACTGATCAACATTGGTTTCGGCATCTACATAGTCATCAAGGTCCCAACGGCCAATAAGACTCTCTTGCATATGGAAGGCGTTCACTTCTACACCCTCGCGGAAAACATGAAACACAGGGTGGATATAAGCACTTTGAGAAGTGTCGAAATGATCGGCTGGTAACGTAAAGTAATGTGTCGGGAGTTCGCCATTGCCATACCGATAGAATCCATACTCAAATACTATCTCAAGGCGATTTTGTTTATCTCCCCAACGCTCGTTGTTATATTCTCGCGAAAACGAAGGCCATACGTGCGCGTGTATAACACCTTCATCATGACATTCTTCAAATGTGACTACGTTTCCGAAATAGCTGAAAAGCTCAAATAGTGGCATGCTTGTACTGACAAGGTCTACGAGAAACTTGGAGAGAGATACCAGCGCGTCAGAAGGGTTATCAAGAGGTACTCTGCATTCAAATATTGGCTTGAGAGCTATGCCGTGATATTTCTCAGCAATGATATTTCCAAGCGCTTGAATATTACATCGGAAACCATGTACAAAACCGGAGGCTGCATCTGGATCATTGACTCGCATAGAGGTACCAATAAAATAGAGCCCTGGTACGTTCACTGACTCCCAACTTGATGTGAGCAAACAGTATTTGCCTTTTTCGTCAACATCTGGTCGAACAGTATTCATGTCGAAAATATCTGATAAGGTATAGTTGAATCCACAGCATACAATCACATCGTCAACGATGCCTGTGCGTTTCATCCATCTTGGCGGAGACCAATGCGGGCAAGGTGTCTCGTAGCTGACCAATAATTGTCCTTTATGCTTCCCACTAGCGATTCGCCGAATTTCAACAATGCGGTCACTGACAATATTGTTGTTGGACTTGAGTTGCATCAAATCGAAAACATCTGAGACTTGAGCACGCAAATCATGCACGTTGTGAGTCTGCCGGGCGAACAGAGGTAATGATCTCGTGACAACCCGCGTTTCAGCTGTGATATCGATAAGGTGGTGTGCAATTTCGAAAGCAGAGTTACCTCGTCCAAGTACCATCACGATTTTATTTTTATAGCGCTCAGCAGCGGTATTTGGATCGAAGTTCTCGTAAAGGGTACAGGTTTCAGCATTAAGCCCTTTAATATCTGGCATAATTGGCTTTGATACGCCGGTAGCACAAAATATTCGATCTGCTGAGATGGACAGAGAATCAGAAATCTCGATAATAAAATGTTCATTCTCTTTCATTATACGCCGAACGCGCATATTGGTGCGTATACACTTTACGAGCCCCATTTTATCGGCTACGTATTTTAGATATTCTTTATAAATTCTTGCTGATGGCCAATGTGCTGATGTCCATTCTGTAAATTGAAGTTTTGGATCATTCACCACATCTTCCGCGTTAATAGTGCTGAGAGTGTGCCAGTCATAACGCATCCGATAGGTATGATTGTCTCCGGGAACATATTTTTTGTTGAGCGAGATCAACTCTCCACATACAGGAAATCTATCCCACTGACCACCAACAGTCTCGTTTGCTTCAAGTAAGAGATATTCAATACCGCGTTTACTAAATTCAAGGGCCATATTTAGCCCAGCAGGACCGCCACCAATAATAATATTAGGATAATGGTTTCGCATTATACTTATCTCCTCTAGTAATAATATTAAAATAATGAACTCGCATTATATTTACCTCTTATAACGATGAAATTGAGATAAGGATTTCACATTTATCTCCGCTTAATTTTAAACTATTCCATAATTTATTTTGAGTGATATCAGAAGGGAGGTAGAGCAACTACCCTTCTTTAGGAACCAAAAATTTTTGCTCCTGAAATATATTATTAGCTCCCAAGTACTATTTATTAAAGATAATATTTATGGATGAAACTTACGCCTATTAATTAAATTTTTTCATCCATAATGCATGCGCGAAGGATACTCTCAAATATCGATGCGAATTTCAAATATAAAGTTATGATTAGTTGATTCAGCAATGTTATATATTATTTTCCATCCATAATAATGGAATGATAATAAATTGTAATAAGCCGCCAATGATTAATTGAGGAAGTGTTTTTGATAAGGTTTTCGTGATTATTTATACCCATTCAACTTGAAGATGCCGGTTTTAATATTTTAAAGTAAATATTAATGGTATTGTTCTGGGGAAGATTATTTTAATCTAGTCTGGAAATGATAATTTTTTACACATAATTCAGGTGGTTAATTCAGATACTGGACTGTTTTAGCTGATAATGTTTTTGTGACCTTGAATGAGGTGAGAAACCAGATTGAAATTATAGCCTAAAATTCTATCATCGATGGGAAAGAAGGATAAATGAGAATATCAATAGTTTCATCAGACAATACTTTCCAAAAGGAATAGATTTTAAGTAAGGATCAAATGAAATATTATCAGTGGTGAAATTCAGCGTAATTTAATAAATAGAAGTGCAGAATTCTGAACGCTTCCGTTGCATGGTTGAATGTGTTCAGAATTCTGTGTCAGACTTTCGCTACTTCCAGGTATTAAGAGAAACCATCTCTTGAAAGAAAAGAGGGTCACTTTCTTATTTGGAAACGTCGGTACCGAAATATTTAGTAGAAATTTGCAGGTAAGTGCCATCAGCTTTAATGTCGGTTAACGCTTTATCGATAGCGGTTTGTAATTCTGGTTCGCCTTTACGGATGAGAATACCGACTTGATCACCATTGGGTTCAGATGCGACAACTTTTACCGGTGCATTAGGTTTGTGTTTTTTAAAATCCAGATAGGACAGATTATCATTGATGGTTGCATCAGCCCTACCTGTAGCAACCAGATCGATTGCCTGATTAAATCCTTCGGTAGGGACGATTTCCGCACCAAAACGTTTTGCTAACTGTGCATAGTTGCTGGTTAAGCTATGGCTTGATGTTTTACCTTTCAGGTCACTAAATGTCTTGATACTGCCATTGTTTTTGCGGGTGATAAGTACGGCTTTGGAGATAATATACGGAGTGGAAAAGTCATATTTCTTCTTACGCTCTGGTGTAATAGCGACTTGGTTGAGTACAGCGTCGTAGCGTTTGGCATCCAGTCCGGCAATCAGGCCATCCCATTTTCCTTCAGTGAACTCGGCTTTGACATTTAGACGATGGGCGATTTCGCGACCAATCTCAACATCAAAACCGGTTAAAGTTCCTGAAGCGTCGTGATAGGTAAATGGTGGATAGGTTCCTTCGGTAGCGATTTTGAGCACACCCGTTAATTGAATCTTATCAAGGCTAGATTCTGCACTGGCAGAATGTACGATGCTGAATTGAATGACACCAGCTAATAATGCGGTAAGGAACACTTTCATTTTGTTTCTCCAGGCGACCAAAAAATTTATTTATCTGATCATCATTGGTTGTTGTAAGGATCAATGATGACAAGGTGTTGTTAACGGTGGGTTATATCTCCCAATCCGGTAAGGTATTCGTTAAGGTCGAAACAAATTCGACGGTACGTTGTTTAAGGGCACGAGTAAAAATAGTTTTCGACGTTCCCGATTCGACAATTTCTCCAGATTCTAAGAATATGACGTTGTAAGCTAGGTTTGCAGCCAGACGTAGATCGTGTGTAGCCATTAACATCGTGGTTCCTTCTTTGGCTAATTGTTTCAATACAGCTACAACTTCCAGAGATAATTCTGGATCGAGCGCGGAAGTTGGCTCGTCGCACAATAACACTTTGGGAGAAGGTGCCAGCGCCCTGGCAATCGCGACACGCTGTTGTTGACCACCGGATAGTGTGGCAGGTAAGGCATCAGCTTTGTGTGACATGCCAACCTTTTCCAGCAGTTCAAGCGCTCGCTTTTTTGCTTGTTCATGTGACCATTTCTGAACCCAGATCAGCCCTTCCATAATGTTTTCAATGACGGTGAGGTGAGGGAAAAGCTGAAAGTTTTGAAACACCATACCGGTTTGCTGGCGAATCCGTTGTACGTCCTTGTGAGCAATTCGCTCTTTACCAATGAAGGTCATGCTTTCATTGCCAATTTGGAGCTTCCCTGCCTGAGGAATTTCTAATAAGTTGATACAGCGTAACAGCGTGCTTTTGCCGCTTCCTGATGGGCCGATTAATGCGGTAAGGCTGCCTTCCTCAATAGTAAGATCGATATTTTTCAGGATCTTTTGCCCGTTAAAACTTTTCTCAATGCCGTTGAGCTGTATCATTTTCTAATTCCTTTGTATCGCTCTTTTGCGAAAACTTCTTTTCCAGACGGGCTTGTAATGATGATAATACTGAACTGATTATCAGATAAATTATTGCAGCTTCGGTGTAAAGAATGAGAGGTTGATAAGTCACCGCAGCAATACGTTGTGCAGCAAGGAACAGCTCCGGTACTGTGATTACTGAGGCCAGCGAAGTATCTTTCACCAGTGAAATAAATGTGTTTGAGAGCGGTGGAATGGCGATTCTCGCGGCCTGAGGCAGAATGATCCGGCGTAACGCTTGTGTCCAGCTCATACCGATGGAGTAAGCAGCTTCCCACTGTCCTTTTGGTACAGATAATAAAGTAGCGCGGATTACCTCAGATGTATAGGCACCGATATTCAGGGTGAAACCGATAACGGCTGAAGTAAATGCACCTAGTGTAATACCAACACTAGGTAGAGCATAAAAAATAAGAAACAGTTGTACAAGCAACGGCGTACCACGGATCAGCCATACGTAGAATTTGGCAATGGCAACAAAGGGTTTCGGCCCGTAAAGCCGGATTAGTGCAACGATAAAGCCCAGTATAATACCAAGAGTAAAGGTAATAAGAGTGAGTGGAATAGTGAAAGTAAAGCCTGCATAGAGCATAGGCCAAAAAGAATCGAGTACTAAATTGAACCAGGATGGTTCCATATATTTTCCCTATTGTGTGTAATATAAGAATATATTTATATGTAATTTTGAAAATATCATATGGCAAGCTGGTCGTTTATATATATAAAATAAAGTTATATCATATTGGATTTTTGATATACCTGTTATCTTTCAAGTTGCCTCTTTGTTGGCTGCACTCACTCACCCCGGTCACAGAGTTATCTATGCTCCCGGGGATACGCTCTCTTACCGTTGCGATGCATCTTGAAATCTATTGGGTATATATCAATGAATTTGCATAAATTAATATATTTTATTTTTGGTTAAAATATTCGCTGATTGTGCGATTAAACGGGATTAACGATAAAGTCCCCAGGTCAGAATTTGTATCCGATTTTGAAGGAACGGGGACATTTGAGTAAGAGATGTTTCACTTATTCACGAGTATTGGTGCCAAAGTACTGAACCCAGATGCGCTGGTAGGTGCCATCGGCTTTGATATCAGTTATTGCTTGATCGATAGCTGTTTTCAGATCTGGCTCTCCTTTGCGGAGCAAAATGGCTGTCTGAATTGCGTTGGGATCAGAAGCTACAATTTTCACCGGTGCATTTGGTTTGTGCCTCTTATAATCCAGATAAGGTAGGTTATCGTTGATTGTGGCATCGGCTCTGCGGGTACTAACCAATTCGATTTCTTGGCTAAATCCATTCGTGCCGATGATTTCCGCGCCGTTATGTCTTGCAATTTGGGCGAAGTTGTTGGTCAGAGTATGTGCTGAGGTTTTGCCTCGTAAGTCGCTAAATGTTTTTATGCTGTTGTTATCTTTATGGGTGATAAGTATGGCTTGAGATGTGATATATGGAATGGAAAAATCATATTTTTTCTTGCGTTCAGGTGTAATTGCAATTTGATTAATTACAGCATCAGAACGTCCAGCATCCAGTCCGGCAATAAGTCCATCCCATTTTCCTTCGATAAATGCCGGTTCTACATTTAAACGCCGTGCAATTTCACGACCGATATCAACATCGAAGCCTGTCAAAACGTCTGAAGCATCGTGATAGGTGAATGGTGAGTAAGCCCCTTCGGTTGCAATTCTGAATACACCAGTTGATTTAATCTTATCAAGCGTTGATTCTGCATTGGCTAAATGTACAAGACCGAATTGAGTAGTACTTGCCAATAAGAGAGTAAGAAGTATTTTCATTTCATTTCTCCGGGTTATTAGAAATTAGTGAAGCAATTTATTTGGGACTCATGTATTACCTGTATGCTTAGGTTTCTGAGAACTGTCTCTGTTCATTGCTTATGGTCATCCTAATAATACTTACTGGAATATACCCGTTATCTTTCAGGTTGCCTCTTTGTTGGCTGCACTCACTCACCCCGGTCACCTAGTTATCTATGCTCCCAGGGATTCGCTCCCTTGCCGTCGTGATGCATCTTGAAATCCATTGGGTATAGATTATTAAGATTAATATAGAGTTTAACTTTTTATTTGCAATAATATATTTGTATGATTGTATTCTCAACATAATATGCGAAATATAATGATTTATATATAAAATAAAATTATATCATATTGTGATTTTAGATATGTAAATATGAGGGATTAATAAAATAAATATTTATTAGATATGTTTTTAAAGAAAATAGGTTTTTGTTTTCAATATGTTTTATGTGTTTATACAGAATGGGGTGAATGTATGCTTTCTTATAAATTTTATCGTTCAGTTTTTAAATTAAAAAGCCACTGACAATGAATTGTAGTGGCCTGGGTGGAAATTTAATTTTTGAGAATATTACAACGCGACAATAGTTTCTTTTTGAGCCAGTAACTTCTCTTTTGATGTATTGCAGTTTGCCAGACGCTCACGTTCTTTGGCTACAACGGTTTCAGGTGCACGGCTGACGAAGCCTTCATTCGATAGTTTACCTTCGATGCTGCCGATCTCTTTATCCAGCTTTTCAATCTCTTTATCCAAACGGTTCAGCTCGGCTTCTTTATCGACTAAGCCAGCCATTGGGATTAACACTTCTGCGCCATCAATTAACTTGGTCACAGAAACCGGCGCTTCTTCACCCACAGACAGAAGAGTAACCGAAGAGAGGCGGCCCATTGCTTGAATAAAATTCAGATTTTCTGCTACACGGCGTTGTGCGTCAGCGTCAGCATTACGCAACAGAACTTCCAGTGGTTTGCCAGGCGCAATATTCATTTCAGCACGGATATTACGTACTGCAATAATCGCTCCTTTAATCCATTCCAGATCGTTCAGCGCCAGTTCATCAACTTTTTCCTGATCAAATTCTGGGAACGGTTGTAACATAATGGTATCGGCTTCAATCCCTTTAACTACTTTCACCCTCTGCCAGATGGTTTCGGTGATAAATGGAATAATAGGATGGGCCAGACGCAATAATCCTTCCAGAACTTCAATCAGAGTGTGACGAGCACCACGAATTTCTGCTTCTGAACCTTTGTTGATCGCCGGTTTAGACAGCTCCAGATACCAGTCACAGAATTGGTTCCAGGTGAACTCATAAAGAATATTGGCAGCCATATCGAAACGATATGTATCCAGTGCTTCACGATAAGCTTTCACTGTCTGGTTAAATTCAGCCAGAATCCAGCGATCAGCTAATGACAGCACCATTTCGCCACCATTTTGTCCACAGTCCTGGCCTTCTGTATTCATCAGTACAAAACGGCTGGCGTTCCATAGTTTGTTACAGAAATTACGGTAGCCTTGCAGACGTTTCATATCCCAGTTGATATCACGACCAGTCGAGGCCAGTGCTGCCAGTGTAAAGCGCAGGGCATCTGTACCGTGCGCTTCAATACCTGCCGGGAATTGTTTTTCTGTGCGCTTGCGGATTTTTTCCGCCAGCTGTGGTTGCATCATATTGCCAGTGCGTTTTTCCAGCAGATCTTCCAAGGCAATACCGTCAACCATATCCAGTGGATCAATGACATTCCCTTTAGATTTGGACATCTTCTGACCTTCTTCATCCCGGATAAGTCCGGTCATGTAGACAGTCTTAAATGGAACCTGAGGCTTGCCATTTTCATCTTTGATGAAATGCATGGTCATCATGATCATGCGCGCAATCCAGAAAAAGATAATGTCAAAGCCGCTCACCAACACATCCGTTGGATGGAAGGTTTTTAGTGCTTCGGTTTGTTCTGGCCAGCCAAGGGTAGAGAAAGTCCACAAACCGGAAGAGAACCAAGTATCCAGTACATCTTCATCTTGGTTGAGGATGATATCTGCGCTCAGATTATTTTCACGGCGAACTTCTTCTTCGCTGCGACCTACATAGACATTACCTTCCGCGTCATACCACGCCGGGATGCGGTGACCCCACCATAATTGACGGGAGATACACCAATCTTGGATATCGCGCATCCAGGAGTAGTACATATTCTCATACTGCTTAGGTACAAACTGGATATCGCCATTCTCAACGGCTTCGATCGCCACTTTTGCCAGAGGTGCAGTACGGACATACCACTGATCAGTCAGCATTGGCTCGATAACTACGCCGCCCCGATCGCCGTAAGGAACAGTCAGATCATGAGCTTTGATTTCAACCAGCAGACCCAATTTTTCAAATTCAGCAACCATTGTTTTACGGGCAGCAAAACGCTCCATACCCCGGTATTCAGCTGGAATATCAGAACTGTAAATATCAGAAACTTCGCCATTGGTATCGAAAACTTCTGCTTCATTACGGATATTGCCATCAATTGTCATGATATTGATCATCGGCAGGGCATGACGTTTACCCACTTCATAGTCGTTGAAGTCATGAGCAGGCGTGATTTTCACGCAACCGGTGCCTTTTTCCATATCTGCGTGTTCATCACTGATAATGGGAATACGGCGATTAACCAGTGGCAGAATGATCTCTTTGCCGATTAAATCCTTATAGCGCGGATCTTCTGGGTTAACTGCTACACCGGTATCGCCTAACATGGTTTCAGGCCGGGTAGTTGCAACGATTAGATAATCTTTACCTTCTGTGGTTTTTGCGCCGTCAGCCAGTGGATAACGCAAGTGCCACATAGAACCTTTTACTTCACGGTTCTCGACTTCCAGATCAGAAATAGCAGTGTGTAATTTCGGGTCCCAGTTAACCAGACGTTTGCCACGGTAAATCAGGTTTTCTTGATACAAACGGACAAAAGCTTCTTTTACAGCGTTGGATAGACCTTCATCCATGGTAAAACGCTCACGTTCCCAGTCAACGGAGTTACCCAGACGACGCATCTGATTGGTAATCGTACCGCCGGATTCTGCTTTCCATTGCCAGATTTTATCGATAAAAGCGTTGCGGCCATAATCGTGACGTGTTTTGCCTTCTTCTGCCGCAATCTTACGCTCAACCACCATTTGAGTAGCAATACCTGCATGGTCAGTACCGGACTGCCACAAAGTATTCTTACCTTGCATCCGCTGATAACGGATCATGGTGTCCATAATGGTTTGCTGGAATGCATGGCCCATATGCAGGCTACCGGTTACATTTGGCGGCGGAATAACAATACAAAAGCTCTCACGGCTGGTGTCGCCGTTAGGCTTGAAATAACCACTTTTCTCCCAATGGGTGTAAAGAGGTTGCTCAATTTCTTTAGGATTGTAAGTTTTATCGAGAGATGGCTCGGATTGCGTTTGGCTAGCGGGTGTTTTTTCCATTTTATCTTGATACTTAGTATGTTGGCGGCGTTGCCATGGTCAAATTAAAGCCGACGCTGCGATATAATTTATATCGTTCACGCGCCAACTGTTTCAAATTCTCGTCTATAGGAACGAAGTCTATCACTTCATGGAAAGCAGTGGCAAAGTCTGCGAATTGCGGCAGCAGATTTATCAATATATCACGGGGAGAATTTCCCCGTTTCTGAGGCCAACATAACTCAACTGGTGCACCATATCTCGGCCCTTCACCGGCAAGATTATGCGGGACGAACTGATGGGGTTCCCGTTGCCATAGGGCTTCATCTAACTTTTCTGCCTGTTGCTGATCTTCACAAGCAATTAGCACACGTTTTCCGGCTCGCCATTGGTCAGCCGCAAATTGACATGCTAGCCATTCGTGAGCTTGTAAATCTGCCTGGAGTGATGGTTGTTCCAGTAAATAAAACGTGGCGCTTTTCATAATGTCTCTTACGGGGAAAGGGCATTGTTAATGCCCTTTAATTAGCGAGGTATAAATCAATCGTCGTTATTGATACCGGCACTTCCTGCACGATTTAACAGGAATTGCGACAATAGTGCAACCGGACGGCCTGTTGCGCCTTTCGCTTTACCTGAACGCCATGCAGTACCAGCGATATCCAGATGTGCCCAATGATATTTTGTTGCGAAGCGGGACAGGAAGCAGGCAGCAGTAATAGCACCACCCGCACTACCACCGGTATTCGCCAGATCGGCAAAATTAGAATCGATTTGCTCGAAAAATTCGTCGGCCATTGGCAGACGCCATGCGCGATCACCGGATTGTTCAGAAGCATTTAGTAGCTCATGGGCCAGTGGGTTATGGTTAGATAGTAACCCACTGTAATGATTACCAAGAGCTGTTACGCAAGCACCGGTCAATGTGGCGACATCAATGACCAATTCTGGATCAAAACGTTCAACGTAAGTTAACGCATCACACAGAACCAGACGACCTTCTGCATCAGTATTGAGCACTTCGACCGTTTGACCAGATAGGGTGGTTAAAATATCCCCAGGCCGGTAAGCACGACCTCCTGGCATATTCTCACAGCCAGCCATGACACCGATGACATTGAGTGGTAATTGTAGCTCAGCAACCACACGCATCACGCCATAAACGGTTGCTGCGCCACACATATCGTATTTCATCTCATCCATACCACCAGCAGATTTGATTGAAATACCACCAGAATCAAAAGTCAGGCCCTTGCCAACCAAGATGATCGGTTTAGCATTTTTATCAAGGCTGCCTTTATATTCCATGACTGACATCAGGGATTCATTCTGAGAACCCTGACCAACCGCCAGATAAGCGTTCATTCCCAACTCTTTCATCTGCTCTTCACCAATTACTTTTGTTGTAATGTGGCTATTAGCAGAGTCTGCGAGCTGACGGGCTTGGGAAGCTAGATAAGCTGCGTTACAGATGTTTGGTGGCATATTGCCAAGATCTTTAGCTGCTTTGATACCGATAGCAATGGCAAGACCGTGTTGGATTGCCCGTTCACCGCTGGTCAGTTCCCGACGGGTTGGAACATTAAACACCATTTTACGCAGTGGGCGGCGTAGCTCATTTTTATTGCTTTTAAGCTGGTCGAAAACATAAAGAGACTCTTTTGCTGTTTCTACCGCTTGGCGTACTTTCCAGTAATTATTACGGCCTTTAACATGTAATTCTGTTAAAAAACAGACTGCTTCCATTGAACCAGTTTCATTAAGGGTATTGATAGTTTTTTGGATAATTTGTTTATACTGACGTTCATTCAGCTCGCGCTCTTTGCCGCAGCCTATGAGCAGAATACGTTCAGATAACACATTGGGAACATGATGCAACAGCAGTGATTGACCAACTTTGCCTTCCAATTCACCACGGCGCAACAAGGCGCTGATATAACCATCACTTATTTTATCGAGCTGTTCGGCAATAGGGGATAAACGGCGAGGTTCGAAAACGCCAACAATGATACACGCACTGCGTTGTTTTTCCGGGCTACCGCTTTTTACACTAAACTCCATGCGTTCTCCTGAATCTTAAAGACAAAGACGGATGCTATCGCTAGAATATAACGTTCCGTATTAATCTACCCCATAGAAAGTTAACTATTTATGTTAAGCTAAACGTACTATTTCTTAATGTTTAGCTAACTATAAGTATATTCTGACTGGGAACCTGAATTATGGAATGCTTCGATATCATTTTAGCAGTGAGGAAGCCAAACTGATGCACATAATAAATGGTATATATACAATGAAGTTAGCGATTTTCCTGCAAAAAGACAAGTTTTCACAGGCGTAATAAGCGTGATCATCATTAGATATCTGATACGGGAAACCCTGAAAAGCCAAGTTGCGATACTCTTTGTCCTCTTATTGATCTTTTTTTGCCAAAGATTAGTAGAGATTTTGGGAGCAGCAGTGGAAGGGAACATCCCAGCAAATTTAGTTATATCCTTATTAGGATTAGGTGTGCCTGAAATGGCGCAGCTTATTTTACCCTTGAGTCTTTTTCTTGGGGTGTTGATGACTTTCAGCAAGCTTTATACTGAAAGTGAAATTACTGTTATGCATGCGTGTGGTTTGGGTAAGCGTGTGTTGGTGGTTTCGGCGCTTATTCTGGCGTTGTTGACTTCCGCGTTGGCCGCAGTGAATGTTATTTGGATGATTCCTTGGTCCTCAAAATACCAGGAGCAGGTATTGGCTGACGCGAAGGCTAATCCAAGTCTGGCGGCGATAATAGAAGGGAAATTCAAACCTTCTGATAACGGTAATTTGGTGCTCTATATTGGTAGTGTACACGGTGATAAGTTTAAAAACGTATTCCTGGCCCAGCTTCGTCCGGTGGATAACCAGCGCCCTTCAGTTGTGATCTCTGATGGTGGCCATATGGTGGAGCGGCCTGATGGTAGGCAGGAGGTTATCCTTAATCATGGTATGCGTTACGAAGGCACTGCAATGCTGCGTGATTTCAGGATCACTGAGTTCAATAATTATCAGGCGGTTGTTGGGCATCAGGTTTCAGCCGTAGATGGCGATAAAGTTGAACAAAAATCCATTACTCAGTTATGGCGGGATAATGATAAGGACTCTCGCGCTGAGTTCCATTGGCGTCTGACTCTGGTACTTTCGGTACTGATTATGGCCATGATGGTTGTACCGTTAAGTGTAGTAAATCCACGTCAAGGGCGGGTGCTAAGTATGTTACCTGCGATGCTGCTTTATCTGATTTTCTTCTTACTGCAAAGTTCCCTGCGCTCTAACGGGAGTAAAGGTAAGTTGGACCCGTTGATCTGGATGTGGGTAGTTAATGGCGCTTATCTGATGCTGGCGTTGGTTCTCAATATCTGGGACACCGTGCCGATGCGCAGGATTTGGTCCCGTCTCAAAGGAAGAGGAGTAGCCTGATGTTTGGTGTATTAGATCGTTATATCGGGCGGACTATTCTTCAGACTATTCTGATGACATTGTTTATGCTGGTATCACTCTCCGGCATTATTAAGTTTGTTGATCAGTTGAGAAAAGTGGGGCAAGGGGAATACACCACTATTTCCGCTGGCCTTTATGCTTTGCTAAGTGTGCCGAAAGATATTCAGATATTCTTCCCGATGGCGGCTTTACTTGGTGCATTATTGGGACTTGGCACATTGGCAACTCGTAGTGAGTTGGTGGTTATGCAGGCTTCTGGTTTTACCCGTATGCAAGTTGCTGGCTCAGTCATGAAAACGGCTATTCCGTTGGTGATCTTGACGATGATTATCGGTGAATGGGTAGCGCCACAAGGTGAACAGATGGCACGTAATTACCGGGCTCAGAAAATGTTTGGTGGCTCTCTGGTTTCAACAACCAAAGGTATGTGGGCGAAAGATGGGGCCGATTTTATCTACATCCAGCGGGTAATGAGCGACACAGAGATTAAAGGCGTTAATATCTATCATTTTAATGATGATAAAAAACTACTCTCTGTGAAATATGCAGACAGTGCTGTTTATGATGAGGAGAACGATCTGTGGAAGCTTTCTCAGGTGGAAGAATCTGATCTGACAGACAGTAAAAAAATCACTGGGTCGCAGCACATTTCTGCTGACTGGAAAACCCGCTTGACGCCAGAGCAATTGAGTGTTGTTGCTCTTGATCCTGAAGCACTTTCTATCAGTGGCTTGTATCAATACATCAGTTATCTTAAACAAAGTGAGCAGGAATCAGGACGTTATCAACTGAATATGTGGAAAAAGATCTTTGCACCACTTTCAGTTGCGGTAATGATGTTGATGGCTCTCTCTTTCATCTTCGGGCCTCTGCGTACCGTACCGATGGGAGTTAGGATAATAACAGGTATCACTTTCGGCTTCTTATTTTACTTACTCAATGAGATCTTTGGCCCATTGAGCTTGGTTTACAGTATGCCAGCAGTTCTGGCCGCATTGTTACCAAGCCTATTGTTCCTTGCTCTAAGTGTTTATTTACTCCTTAAGAGACAGTAGCTTTTAGCAATCATGGTCCAGTAATGGGACCCGATTTGGAGGAACTGTGGGATGGGTTTTATGAACAGGAAACTCCATCCCTGGTATCTCTAATTTATAAAACGTCAACATCAAGCTTGATTATGATTCCTCGACAATGCAGCGACTAGTTGATTAATTCCTGTTGTGACGCTGCTAAACTTACTGTGTTGTTTGCGGGTAATCACGACAAATACTCCGATATTTTGTTCGGGGATCATTGCTATATACGTATTGAATCCACCGCCTCCACCGGTTTTCTGATAAATATTTGGAGTATCGCCATGGGTACTCATATAAACCCAACCAAGACCAAGACCATCCGCTTGACCGGCAACATCCATTCCTTTGATTGCAGCCAGATCGGAACGCTTAAAATAGACACCTTGTTCGCGGCTGGCGGTCTGTTTACGTAACTGACTGTTTGATGATAGAAACTGCTGCATCCAGCGTTGCATATCTTTTGGTGTTGAATAAACGCCACCACTACCGGCTGCTGCAACAGTATTGACACATGGACTAGGCTTATAACTTTCCATCAAACGGGCACACTGAGAACGGCTTGGTGTCAGTGTCGTGTCTTTCATAAAATAAGGGCCGGTGATCTTATCGTATAACAAGCGGGTATATGGCTTACCTGCGGCTTTAGAGAGTGCATCTGCCAATAAATCGTAAGCCAGATTGGAATAAGAAGCTGTTGTGCCTGGAGGTATATCTAATTGGGTTGTTTGCAACCAGGTCCAGCGGTTGGCTTGTGTAGGCCAGACAAAAACAGGACGTCCCCATTTCCCTCCCGGTTGTTCACGAGGTAACCCACTGGTATGGCTTGCCAGGTGGAACAACCGGATAGGTTGAAGGGAACTATATTGAGGCACTTTCACACCGTAATAACTATAGTCTTGTAATGGATCGGTGGAGCGTAAAACCTTATCCTCTTCCAGTTTGATCATAATCTCACTGGTCATCAGCTTAGTCAGTGAGGCGATACGGATAACGGAATCAGGCTTAGGGCGGATACCACTTCCCGGACGGGTTTCCCCGAAGCTACGGTAAACCACCTGATTATTATCAACTACCACCATTGCCATACCTTGCGCATTGCTACCGTTGAAAATATCCCGTGCATACTGATCGACCAATTGTGAAGCTAGCTTTTCAGTTCTCGAATTGCCTTCAAACACTTCCCATTTTAGCGGCTGTTTCTTTGGTTGCAGAAACTTTATCGAATATATTTTATCGGAAGAAGAGCAGGCCGCGAGAGCCAGCACCATGGCAGAAACAGGGAAGATCTTAAAAAGCAGTTTATTCATTTTGAATTAACCAATCAAACATACTTCCAGTGAATACAGGAACAGGATAGAAAGACCAGAAACTGCTACTTATTCTTTTTAAACAATGCCATCAACGCACCAATGACAATGCCTAAAAAAATACCGGCACCAATCCAGCTAATAATCGTCATAATCATTTACCTCGCAGTGAATTATCATCCTGAGATTATATAAGGTGATTATAGGTTGTCTATCTGCGTCAGATGTTTCAGCCTATTATGGTTGTAAAATTATTTTTGGGTATTTATCGTTGCTTTAGTGCTTAGTCGGGAATTTATTTTGGCTAGAAAAAATGTTATTGAGCGTGTTTATGTGTTCGCGAGGGGCTTTGTGCTTATAAATCAAGCGCAGTTTTGCATTGAACATATGCAATACGCTCTTTTTTTCGACATTTAAACGAAATCAGAAGGATAACAGTTGCTAACAGATCGCTGACAAGTATAATAGCCTCCGTTATCCGCATACTACTTCAGTGCCGAAGTGGCGAAATCGGTAGACGCAGTTGATTCAAAATCAACCGCCTTCGGGTGTGCCGGTTCGAGTCCGGCCTTCGGCACCATTTGACTTTCCAAAGATGTCCATAAACTTCCGTAACTACCTGAAAAAACAACAAATTACTTAGTTTCTGAGTCTATAATCGTCCATTTGTATCCGTTGACATCCATGATATTTGGGGGTCAAATTGGGGGTCAGTTCTTTTCGATAATGAGTTGACCCCCAAATTATGCCTTTAACAGACATGGAAGCTCGTGCGGCAAAGCCCCGTGAAAAAGAATATAAACTTACTGATGTACAAGGTTTGTATCTGCTTATTAAACCCAGTGGCTCAAAACGCTGGTATCTGAAATATCGGTTTACGGGTAAAGAAAGCCGGATTGCTTTAGGTGCATATCCTCAAGTAACACTGGGGAAAGCTAGAGAGCAACGCGATAGTATTAAGATAATGATCCGCAATGGCATCAATCCCAGTAAAAAAAGAGAAGTAGAAAAACAAGAAGCGATTGCCGAAACCTTAACTTTTGAAAAAGTGGCTAGAGATTGGCACAGTAGTAATAAGCGTTGGTCAACAACACATTCAGAACGAGTATTAGGGGATCTCCGACGTAATGTTTTCCCTGCGATTGGGAATAAAAGTATTGCAACTTTAGAAGCTAAAGATCTGTTGGCACCTCTCAAAGAGATAGAAAGCAGTGGTCGATTGGAACTCGCTTCCAGACAACAACAAAGGATTACTGCTATTATGCGCTATGCGGTACAAAATGGCTTGATCGCTCGCAACCCTGCTCAAGATCTCAAAGGTGCGTTGGCGACACGTAAATCAACTCATCGTCCTGCTCTTCCTCTTGAAAGATTACCCGATTTTCTGACTCGTCTTGAGCACTATAAAGGACGCTACTTAACTATTTTAGCTGTCCGACTGACTCTATATATATTTATTCGTTCCAGTGAACTCCGCTTTGCACGCTGGAGAGAAGTTGATCTGGATAAAGCACTGTGGACAATTCCAGCAGAAAGAGAGCCTATTGATGGTGTTAAACATTCTCATAGAGGTTCGAAGATGCGAACGGTACATCTTGTACCTTTATCCCACCAAGCTCTTGAATTACTGAAACAGATAAAAAAATTATCTGGAGATAATGAGTTAATCTTTCCGGGCGATCATAATCCAAATAAGCCAATGAGTGAGAACACAATAAATGCTGCTTTAAGGACGATAGGTTATGACACTAAAACGGAAGTTTGTGGGCATGGTTTCAGAGCGATGGCTTGTAGCGCTTTAGTTGAATCAGGGCTATGGTCAAAAGATGCAGTTGAAAGACAAATGAGCCACACAGAGCGTAATGGTGTCCGAGCTGCTTATATCCTTTCATGGACTCTATCTGTAAATAGCTAAAGTTAAAAAAACACTATTGTTTTATTATTCCCCCATTTAAATAAAACTCCCCCATTCATTACCCACTTTATTTTTCTTTAAATAAAGATAAGATGATTTTCTAATTACAGAATAATGTGAGTACTCTATTGGATATTAATAAATAGGATGGTGTTAAACATACATTATGAATGAATTAAATAGCACTATACCGACAGAAGGAAAATACCTACTCTTCCCCCATTTTGTCCCCCACAATGTATGGATTTTTATTGCCCCCACGTTGATATTATTAAAATAGCTTCAAAAATAGTTATTTTTGTGATATGGAGTAGTTGTATCAATCTCGGCATTGATCCAGAAATTGGGGATACCAAGACATGATTATTATTCTCCTTTGATTCAGAATATTTTCTCTTTTCGTCGGGGGAATAGAGACGAGGAATATCGCAAGACGCTTGAACTTATCAGTCCATATTGCCGTTTCGATACTGTTTTCACTGCGACATTATTTGATGATAAATTAGTGCTAACAATAGAATACAGCTAGGATTTTTATTCGAGTAATATGCCGTTAGTGCTATTTAGCAGTTTTAAAGGTGTACTGGATGATATGATATCGATTAATTTCTATCATGGAAAACATATCGCAGAAGGTATAGTGACTGCTGAATTTGGTACGGAAAACTAATTAACTATATATACCCAATGGATTTCAAGATGGATCGCGACGGCAAGGGAGCGAATCCCCGGGAGCATAGATAACTCTGTGATCGGGGTGAGTGAGTGCAGCCAACAAAGAGGCAACTTGAAAGATAACGGGTATAAATTTAAAAATAAAGCAGTTTGGACCGTAGCGCTATAGTGTGGTTCAAAACCAACAAAAAGCGACGACAAACTGCCTGAATAGAGAGAATCATTTGTCATGGCAACATTAGAAATATTGACTATTCCGAATGAAAGACTGAGACAAAAATGTGTCGAGGTTGTAAATGTTGAGGCTATCCAGGGCCTTATTGATGACATGCTTGAAACCATGTATAGCACTGATAATGGGATCGGTTTGGCCGCACCACAAGTTGGACGAAAAGAAGCGGTTGTGATCATTGACATTTCAGCGACGCGGGATGAACCTTTGATTCTGGTCAATCCCAAAATCGTTGAAAAAGAACGCAGTGTTATCGGACAAGAAGGGTGTTTATCTGTCCCAGGATATTATGCAGATGTAGAGCGATTCGAAAAGGTGAAAGTTGAAGCGTTAAACCGGCATGGTGAGGCAATAACGGTGGAAAGTGAAGATTTCCTGGCTATTGTGATGCAACATGAAATTGATCACCTGCATGGCAAAATCTTTATTGATTATTTGTCACCACTGAAAAGGCAAATGGCGCTTAAAAAAATTAAAAAGTATAAAAATAACAAAGCATCTTAATCAGCTTTAAACCACAGTCATCAAGGGGGAAAACTGAAACGTCAATATCGTGTGGATGAGTTCCGGTATTGCGATGAAACCCCTTGATAGATTGGCTCGTTTCAGAAGAACCCCCTTTCTGGATGAGTATTTATTAATGTTGTTGTCGATAAATCAAATTAGTGACCTGATTTACAGGAAAACGTGACTTATAGTCCGTGGTTTGATAAGTAACATAGTTCGATACTTATCAAATGAAAAAGCCTAATACTATAAAATCCCTTTTTGGACAAAGAGTTAGATATATCAGAGTGGCATCTGGTATGTCTCAGGAAGCTTTTGCTGATAAATGTGGGCTCGATCGTACTTATATCAGCGGTATTGAACGTGGAGTCAGGAATCCCACGCTTGAAGTTATCAATGTGATTGCAAGTGGCTTGCAAATCGAACTGAAAGATTTGTTCGATTTTAGCTCCCTCCAGAAGATTTGATTCTCCTGCTAACGTAATCACTTTCTTGCCGAATCGCATAAAATTGAAACAGCCCATCTTGGCGATGCGCTGTTTCAATAATATATAGCCACTTATCTTATGTATCTCGAAGGCCATATCTCGGCAGGATCGCGATCTAAAGCGTCAGCGATAAGTTGTTGACCTTTAGGCCAACGGCGTTGCAGGGTATTGGCAAGGGTCGATGATGCTAACCCTGCTTTTCTTGAAACTGCTGCTAACGATGTTCCCTGTTTTTTCAGTGCGGCGATAATGTCTGCTGGGTGCCAGTCCTGATTTTTCATCTTATTTCTCCACGTTACGGATAACTTTGATATGAAAAGATAAATCGTTACATAGTAGACTATAAGTCACATATAATAACATAACTTACAGTAAAAAGTGACTCATAGTCCGTGGTCTGATAAGTAACATAATTCGATACTTATTAGATGAAAAAGCCAAATGCTATAAAATCCCTTCTTGGACAAAGAGTTAGGCATCTTAGACAATCATCTGGGATGTCTCAGGAAGCTTTTGCCGATAAATGTGGAATTGATCGTACGTATATCAGTGGTATTGAGCGGGGGATCAGAAATCCGACGCTTGAAATCATTAACATTATTGCAAGTGGTTTGCAGATTGAGCTGACAGATCTGTTTGATTTCAGTACAGAATCAAAAAATTAAAACTCATTATCTTTCAAGAATTTTTTATTCTCCCTTTTGAGCGAATGCTTCAATACCTCTATTTTGAGGTTTTCTGTGGCAATGTCATTATAGAAATTAAGCTAATTCTAATCGTGATTACAAATTAAGTATTGGATGATTTTAGAGAAACATAGGCAAGTCGTTCAAGTAATCGGTTATTAATATTACATAGAAGTAAAAATTACCCTTCTGATATTGTGTTCTTTGGTGGTATCTGACCTATTTTATATGCTACTGATGGCGGGGATTACGGAAATATTCCATGATTATTTGATGGGGGTTAAGTTTGCTACTCCGCATTCCGGTGATCTCAAATGTAACAGCACAACCCTATGGTTCTGCTGATATTGCTGAGAAATTGGTACAACAATTGACTCAACCTGAGCGTTGGCAATCGAGTATTCAATTTATTTACCGTCACGGGCCGATGTTTTTCATTGAGCCTGGTGCAAAAACGGTGTTATCCAAACCTATGCCTTCTTTGCTAGTCCGTTGTTCCAGCTATGAAATCACTCTCTGAGGATAAAAAGATGATCAATATTATAAAGCGTGCGACTATTCCAATAATTAACTCGGTATTTAAAGATGGTGTGGAGCATATGATTGGGGCGGTACAGCCATTGGCTCAGCTTCCTCAATATCAGAATTTTGTAAAAAATCAGCAGCCATTAAGTATCAGTTTCGCAGAGCTAGCTCCGGGTGAGGTGCATAAACCACACCAGCACAATGTTGCCAGCATGGTGATCATCACTTCAGGTAAAGCAACGCTTATTGGCGACACGATCGCTTTAGTAGAGAAAGGAGATGTAATATGTATCCCGGCAGGTAACCAACATGGATTTCGCTGTGATAAAGGGGAAGGGTTGGATGCATTATCGATTCAATATGACGCTGACGGGCTATTTAGTGAAAAGCACGCTAATATTAATTTCTCTGCATCAGAAATACCGCAGCAAGCATTATTAAACTTTAATGAGCAGTGTTGTGTGAAAGCGGAACAGACACTGTTTTTCCAGATGTTCAAGGATGGGCGAATGAAGGATGAGCGTAATTTAAATATATTTAAGGGCTGGTTACGACAATGGTCAGAAATTTTCCAATATATTATGTATGCGCGTCAGTCTATGGTTGTTGACGGTCGGTATCATCCTTTATTCCTGGAACATTTCAAGGATGAATTAGGTCATGATGAATTATTACCACCTAAACGTGGTTGGGATGCACAGATTGATTCCTATGGTAATTGGTTCGTATTGAAAATGTTTCAGTTAGATAATTTAGAGAAGTTGATTATTGTCCATTTAGTTCTGGAGAAATGCGCGGATATGTTCCATCTGCTAGCCAACTCACAGGTTAGTGATCCAGGTGAATATATAGCAGCACATTCTACTTTAGACCACGGACATTCGGCATTAGGTAGTGAGCTTTATCAACATATTTCTCATGAGGAGAGTTTGGCATTACAGCAGCTTTGTGCTCAAGCATGGGAAATGATGATCTTGTTGTTAGAACGAATAGCGGTGTTAACCCTTAATGAGATCGAGAATATGGGTTAACCGTGATTGGCTGGAACGATTAAGGAAATGTCACTGTGAGTAAATTACATAAAGGCATGAGTGAGGAAGCGTTCGAGAATGGTTATTTTTACGTAGTTGAACTCCGACAGTTTGCTAAGTCTTTGGGAATTACACCTAGTAATTTAAAAAAGAATGAGCTTGAGCTGTATATTCGGTCACGTTTGTTTGGTTATTCTGGCGATTTGCCTATTGCTATTCCTAACAAAAGGGATCGTGCTGGTCGGGATTTACTCACCCTGAAAAGTTTGGTAATTAATTACGTCAGTGATAAACAAACGAAAAATTTCTTGTTAGAACAGGTGGGCCGTCGATATGGGTCATTACCGGATAAATCAGGGCAATGGTATTGGTTAAATCATTGGCGTAAGATGAAAATTGCTAATGATAATAAAATTACCTATGGCGATTTAGTCGAGCATTTGGCTTCTTTGAGACAGCAGGAAGGGAGGCTTCCACAGATCCCCTCTGCTCGTTTGAATAATTTTATTAGCGATTTTATTGCTGATCCGGAAAATAAAGGTAAAGGGAAAAAACAGGCACTGGAAATATGGCAGAAGCTGAAAGAAAAAAATTTACCTAAAACATATCTTGCTTATAAACAAAATAAGAACCTACCAGATGACAAAATTGAATGTTTTATTGATATTAAGGATTGAATGAAGCATTAAAGAAAATAGGATTAAAGTTAAATTGGTAAAATTTGTCATGATCCTGGAGGGAGAATGAGTTTCTCCCTCTGAATAATGTTATTAGATATTGATGATTTGCTGTGCGCCATTACGTTCAATTTTTATTGTCAGTTTACCCATAGGGGTTTCTGACAACTGATTGCGAACATAGGTTATATCTTTAGGAAGGATTTTCTGACCATTAACCTCTAGCACAATATCACCATTTTTCAAGCCAAATTTCTCAATATCTTTTGGTTCGTTATAAAAGACTTCTATTTTATTATTAAAATAGCGAACCATAATAGTTCGAAATAGTTTATTATCATAACGAGTAAAATTTTTAGCGTTAAAACAGAGCAACATTTTATTTGGAATAAACAGATAGTCATCAAAACGTGAGAAGAAATTCAGCCCGAGGCTATATAGATCCTGTTTATTTTCACTGACTCGCAGACGACCCACTGGCAGTTGTTGTAAATAAAAGCCGTCAATCAGGTACTCTTTACTACTATCAATCCCGCTGGCGGATGCATATTTGACGTTGATTCCTTCGGAAATCTTATCCTTATGCTCTTTTTTCAGATATTCAATAAATTCCTGAGAAGCATAGCTATGACTGGCTCCGGTATCTATATTAAAAATGACATTGGAAACCTGGATTGCAGGGGATCTATTGTAACTGTCACTGTAAGGTTCACATTGTTGATAATTTAGTACTGAAGGGGCATGTCTCCATACTGTCAGAGTATGATTCAGGTTATTGATCTCCCAGCTTAACTGACGGAAAGTACCAATTCCAAGAATGCCATCTATCTTTTGACCAATGGACTGACTGAAGAGACTCATATCAAGACCAATCCAGGGATCGGAGCCAGGCACGGTATAATTACCGATAGTAATAGCCAGGGGTTGCCATAATGTTAAGTCAGCTTTGTGTAATGTTCCGCTGGTAGTCATCATTCCATCGGACAACATACGATGGAATGTAACCGGTATTTTTGATTCTGGCGTGATTTGTGTCAGTGTTTTGGCTAGCTTATTATCAATGATGGTGTAACTGGCACCAGTATCTAACCAGAATTGATATTTTTTCCCGGAGATAGTGACAGGAATAATGAGTGCTGTAGGTTGATGGATATTCAGTTTGGTAGAGAGTACCGGCTTGTTTTCTTCGGTAATAAGGTTTTTTTCCATATGACTACAACCTGCTATCAGTGTCAGCAGACTTGCAGAGGTAAGTACTCGGCAAGTTATTTTTCCCTGTTTTTTCATAAGATTAGATTCCTTTTTTGTTGTGTGGATACCCAATACATGATGCACTCGAAATAAATAGCGTGGCGGTACTACGCAGAATAGTATGTGTCACCAGTACAGGCTAGTTGTATTTAGAGTACTATTATCCACGTTTGAATAAAACCAAAGTTAAACAATCACACAATTGTATTGATTGACATGAAGTTTTGTCAGTCATGTTTATGACAACGGTACTGTGGGTTTACGCTATGGTATAACGAAAATGATAGCTATCGATAAAATTGAACGATAGAAATAATTAATAGTTACATCGGTTTGATAATTAATTGAAATAGATGTAGCATATAAAAGATAAATTAATCAGTATCTTTGGTTATATAGTGCAGATTAAATATAACTATTTAAAATAAAATCCATGATAAATTATTACTATTTTAGTCGTCGTAAGGTGATGTTAATAAATAGTTATTGGGTTATTTATATGTGGGAATTATTTTCCTGGTAAATATCAGGGTGATTTTAATATAAGAAAATAACACCTTTGTGTTAAAGGAATATATTGATTTTATGTCTATGTCACTGAAACTTAGCATTGTCGTATCCGTTTATAATGGAGAGCGATTTTTACCACAGTTTTTTGCTAATTTATCTCGACAAAAGCTGACTGATTTTGAATTAATTTTGGTTGATGATGGTTCAACGGATAATAGTCACCAGATGTTGGCGAAATATGTCATAAAATTCCCAAAAGCAGAAATTATCACGCAAAAGAATCAAGGAGTTTCTATCGCCCGCAACACCGGTTTAGCGAAAGCTAGAGGGGATTATGTGGCTTTCCCTGATATCGATGATGTCATTTGTCCGGGCATGTATAACCGATTGTTGGGGATCGCCCAGACCAATGATCTGGATATTGCCACTTGCAACGGTCATTACGTTTATGATGATGGTCGGCCAGCCCGAAAGATTTTTCCTTCTGATCGTCTTTCTTCTACTGCGGTGCTGAGTGGGCCAGAATGGTTACAACAAGCACTGAATTCACGCAAATTCCTGCATGTAACTTGGTTGAATATTTATAAACGGGCTTTTCTGGCAAAGCATAATTATCAGTTTGAGCCAGGGTTACATCATCAGGATATTCCATGGACAACAGAACTATTATTGACGGCAAACCGTGTGCAATATATTGATGAATCTTTTTATGACTACCTGATTCATTCTTCTTCGGTATCTCATACTCCCGCAGATGATCGTATTAAGGTAAGAACTGCACATCACTATATGAAAATCTTGGAGATGCTGAATAATATTAATCAGCGTTATCCACAGCAAGTCAAGCTGGCGCCAGCGTGTCATTGGCAGATTGCTAAAGAAGGGCTGGGAATTTTGCATACCATTAATGAGATAGAGTCTTCTGTTATAAAGCAGCAAATCGTTCATGAATTGTTTGAGCGCGGTATTTGGTCAATGATCTGGAAAAATGCTCGCGGGTTTAGATTACATTGGCGTTTGGCACGCCGATATCCGCGGCTTAGGGCAGCGTTGAAAGCCGTTTAGGATAAATAACGGCCTTAATTACGATTTAATTTTTCGCTTTAGTCGCAGGTATCGTCAATGTTTTTCAATGCATTTATGATCAGTTGCCAGAATCTCTGATGATCAAGTTTTACTGCAACTTGGGTGTGGCAATCTTCTGGTGGTGGATAACGGAAATCCGCTACTGTCATACCGACGGTCAAGGTGCCATTCAGCTCAATATTGACCGGCACTTTCTGCGTGGTCATTACTGTAGGGTCGATTACATAGGCGACAGCGCAAGGATCATGTACTGGAGGGGAATTAAAGCCACGCCTTTTTTGATAGTTCTTGCCGTAAAAATCCAGCATTTCCATGACAAACCGAGAGGTTTTGTTATTAATACGCGAAATTGCTTCTGTAACTTCTGGCGTGGCCTGCGCTTGATGTGTCAGATCCAATCCAACCATGGTGAGAGGCCATTTCTCATTGAAAACAATGTGCGCTGCTTCTGGATCAATTTTGATGTTGAATTCTGCAACTGCACTTCGGTTACCGGTGTGATACCCGCCCCCCATTAATACAACTTCTTTTACCCGTTCGACGATCTGCGGTGCTTTGCGGACAGCGAGGGCAATATTAGTCAGGGCCCCGGTAGGAACCAGTGTCACTGTTTTTGGAGGATGGGACATGATGGTATCGATGATCAGATCTATCGCATGGCGAGGATCGAGAGTCCGAGAATGTTTCGGGAGTTTTGGACCATCTAGACCGGAGTCACCGTGAATATCCGGTGCAGTTTGAATGTCGCGTACCAATGGGCGGTGACAGCCGGCGGCAATGGGGACCCCAGTAATACCGGCAATGTGGGCTATCGCCAGTGTATTACGCGTGACTTTATCCAGTGTCTGATTACCGACAACCGTTGTGATTGCTAATAGTTCAATGTCAGGATTGCCATGCGCCAGTAAAATAGCAATGGCGTCGTCATGTCCCGGATCGCAATCAAGAATAATCTTTTTAGTGGTCATTTTCGCTCCTTGCAGAGAAAACCATACGAAAAATCAGCATAATTCAGTTAAAACATCTATTCCGTGACGAAATCTTAAATTTGGGTTAGCTCTCTCATAAATGTTTAATAAAATGTCTGATAATTGTGATTTTATTAACATATAAACAACAATTGAGTTGTATATCCAGTTTGAGTGTGATTCTTATAGTTTCGCTATGGAATAGGCGGACAGTATCTGCTTCGGATTTATACCTGTTATCTTTCAAGTTGCCTCTTTGTTGGCTGCACTCACCCGGTCACAGAGTTCTCTATGACATAGTTATCTATGCTCCCGGGGATTCGCTCCCTTGCCGTCGCGAGGCATCTTGAAGCCTATTGGGTATATTGTTTATCTCTTAATAATTGCGAGGGCTGGAATGGATATTCATGTGGATAGATTATCAGCAGTGATTGAATCGGTGGCAACCAGTAAATTTTATCCCAATTTACTTACCTGGCTGGAACAATTTATTGCCTTTGATAACGCTATTATCTATGCCTTCGAGCAAGGCGTTCCTCCACGTTGCTTGACTAAAGCTGAGAAGAAAAATAGTGATGTGGTAAACCAGCTTTATCAACAGGGGGCTTATCTGCAAGATCCTTTCTATCAAGCCCTGACAGATGGTGCCGAAACGGATCTGTTTACCCTGCGAGAACTCGCGCCAGTGGGATTCTATCATACTGATTACTATCTTAATTTTTATAGTAAGACTGGCTGGCAGGATGAAGCAGGCGTTTTGTTGAAGCTCTCTCCTCAAAGACAACTTGGCCTATTTTTTGGTAATGAAGATCGGCTATTTTTAATACAAAAACAGCATCAGAAAAACCTGCGAACAGCGCTAGAAATTATCCGCAGTGTAGCGCGATTACATGGTGAAATGATGCTGCAAACCCCTGTTGCTGAAATGGTTTGTCTGGATACTCAGATTCGTTATGCCTTGACGCCGAGAGAATGTGAAGTTGTGGAATTAATATTGCAAGGTAAAGGTTCCCCACAGATTGCTGAGAAACTTTTTATCAGCACGGGAACTGTGAAAAATCATCGGAAAAATATTTATCAAAAACTGCAAATTAGATCACAAGCAGAGCTTTTTAGCCTATTCATGACGTCACCTTCCCGTTATTTTGCCTAAGTCACAAATGTTAATACTGTGTTGCGAATGTCCCTAAAGGGACATGGTGATATGGCTACGCGCTACAGATAATCCGGTGATTATGTCAGATGCTAATTGGGGTGTCATATGAACAATGATGTTGATTCATTAACTTATTACGCTGCGACCAAAAAATATGATCTTCGCTTTCCGACATTAAGAGAAGATCTAGATGTAGATGTCGTCATTATTGGCGGTGGATTTTCCGGTATCAATACTGCGCTGGAACTGGCAGAAAAAGGTATCACTAATATTGCGATCTTGGAAAGTCGTTATCTTGGTTATGGGAGTACAGGTCGTAATGGTGGCCAGGTTATGGCGGGTATCGGTCACGATCTGGAAGTGATCAAGCGCTATGTTGGTGATAGAGGGTTGGAAACGATCTTTAAGATCAGCAATCTGGGTGCAGGCATTATTCGTGATCGTATTGATAAATACAATATTGATGCTGATCTCTGCCGTGGTTATAGCTATCTTGGCATGAATAATAGGCAGGAAAAAACGTTACGTAGTTGGCTGAAAGATTTTAAGGCGGTTTCTCCTGATGAAGATATTGAGCTTTACACTGGCTCTGATGTCAAAAAGGTGATCGGCTCTGATGCTTATACTTGTGCGCTGAAGCATATGGGAGCTGGGCATGTTCATTCCCTGAACTTATTGTTAGGTGAGGCAAAAGCCGCGACAGATTTTGGTGTAAAAATCTTTGAGAACAGTCAAGTACTGAATATTGAATATGGTCCCAGAGTAACAGTTCGTACCGCGATGGGATCGGTTCGTGCGAGTAAAATGCTGTGGGCTTGTAACGCCTTTATGAATAGTGGCCTTGAACCGTATATTTATAAAAAGGTGGTTAACACTTATGCCTTCCAGTTAATGACGGAAAAATTGCCGGATGATTTGATTGAGAAAATCAGTCCGATTCGCGGTGCATACAGTGATATTCGTCCGGTGATTGATTATTTCCGTGTGACGAAGGAAAACCGTCTCTTGTTCGGTAGTGCAACTCCTTACATTGAACATATCCCATCTGATTTGAAAGCCTGGAACCGCCATTTGATGCTGAAAGCTTTCCCTTATCTGCAAGATGTGAAGGTTGAACTGGCATGGGGAGGACCGTTGTGTTGTAGCGCAAACTTGTTCCCACAGATTGGCTCTTTGCCGCAGTACAATAATGTGTTCTATGTTCAGGGGTATTCCGGTTTTGGGGTAACGCCGAGCCATATCGTTTGTAAGGTACTGGCCGAAGGGATGGCCGAAGGATCTGAGCGTTATGACCTGATGAGTTCAATTCCTCATGTGAATATTTTCGGCAAAGATAAATTGCGACATTTCATGGTATCTGCTGGCAAGATTTGGCATCAAACGTCAGGGTACTGGAAAGGTCGCCGTTAACTTATTGATATCAATGTTATTCATTGAGAAATTTATAAATTATTTTATTTGAAACGAGAACATCATGATTAAATCACTTTTATTGAACAAACCACTGCCTGAACTATTGAACATTGGTAGCGTAAGCAATTTGGGTTCTACCGTGGTGGAAGGCGATCCACAGGCAAGTGTTGCAATGGTATTTGGTGAGCCAACGGATAACCTGACCTGTGGTATTTTCGCCTGTACTCGTGGCAAGTTCAGTATGGTGTATCCGATTGATGAGCACGCAACCGTTTCGGAAGGTTCGGTGAAACTGACTGATGTGAAGAGCGGTGAAACCGTCGAATATCATCCGGGGGATTCCTGGTTTGCTGCGAAGGGAACTGAAGTGTTGTGGGAAGTGACCACTGACCGTTTTGTGAAGCATTATCTGGCTTGTATTGAAGGTTAAAAAGCATCCGTCTGACCAGAGGTAAATGATGAGTGATATCACCCTGTTACAACAAGTTACTACCTTTCTGCAACGCAATCATGGCCATTATATTAATGGTCAGTCAGTACGTGGTCAGGAGAATCAAACGTTTTCTGTGGTGAACCCTGCGGTTGATGAAGTCGTTGCAACCGTGAATCAAGGCGGTGAAACAGAAGTGAATGCTGCTATGCAAGCGGCACATACTGCCTTTCATGGTGTATGGGCGCAGACTTCACCTATGGAGCGCGGTTATTGCCTGAATCGCTTGGCAGATCTGTTACTGGCACATCGGGAAGAATTGGCGCAGCTAGAAAGTCTCTGTTCCGGTAAAACGATCCAATTATCTCGTATGCTGGAAATTGATTCGTCTGCTCAATTCCTGCGTTATTTTGCCGGATGGTCAAGTAAGATCAGTGGTGAAACCCTGAATGTTTCTTTACCTTCTTTTAAGGGTGAACAATACACGGCATTTACCCGGCGTGAGCCGATTGGTGTGGTGGTAGGGATTATTCCGTGGAATTTCTCCATCATGATTGCCATCTGGAAAGTGGCAGCTGCACTGACTTGCGGCTGTACCATTGTACTGAAACCCAGTGAATACACTCCGCTGACGATGCTCAGAGTGGCTGAATTAGCCAAAGAAGCGGGTATTCCTGATGGTGTCATTAATGTGATTAATGGCTCTGGCTCGGTGCTTGGTCCAGCACTGATAGGCCATCCATTGTGTGCCAAAGTGACATTCACCGGGTCTGTGCCAACAGGCATTGCTGTCGGTAAGTCAGCCATGGAACAGGGATTAACTCGCGCTACGCTGGAGCTGGGTGGTAAGAACGGCGCGGCGTTTTTGGCGGATATGTCTGTTGAAAAGATAGTCGATGGTGTTCTGGAAGCCGGTTATCTTAATCAGGGGCAGATTTGTGCTGCGGCTGAACGTTTTTACATTCCTGCCAGTCATATGGATGAAGTGTTGAAATTGTTGTCTGAAAGACTTGCAGCAATGAAAATTGGCTCGCCGCTGGATGAATCAACAGAAATGGGGCCTTTGGCTAATAAAGAGCACTATAACAAGATTTTGTCCCTGTTTGAGCAAGCTCGTCAGGAAGGCAGTGAGATTGTGTATGGGGGACATGCTCTGGCAGGTCCGGGTTTCTTTGTGGCACCAACGGTTATTCGTGCTAACAGCGCTGACGATTCATTGATGAAGGAAGAGACATTTGGCCCGGTAGGAACTTTCCTCAGCTATAACGATGAGGAAGAGTTGATTGAGTTGATGAACAGCACCCCATTTGGTTTGGCTGCGAGTTTGTGGACCAATGATCTGAGCAAAGCTATGCGTATGATCCCGCGTATCGAAGCGGGGACGGTTTGGGTCAATATGCATACCTTCCTCGATCCTGCATTACCATTTGGTGGCATGAAATCGTCAGGTATTGGCCGTGAATTCGGTAGCGCTTTTATTGAGCACTATACTGAATTGAAATCAGTGATGGTTCGTTATTGATTTTGTATCTGAATTAAAGGATGGCCCCTGAGCGGTAAAAGGGGTACTCCTGATTTCTCATTAATCCTTGTTTATTGCTTTTGATATGTCTCCTTTCCTTACATTTACTAAGATTCAGCCTTTGTGATTGATAACGTAACGAGTGCTACGACCGCCAGCTTCGGTGCTTTCCAAACAACCTAGTTCAACTAAGTGTGCCAAGTGCCTGGTTGCAGTGGCGCGACTTACCTTTGTTACCTTTTGATATTGGCTGCTGCTAATGCCCTGTTCAAAATTGCTGTCCAGCATACGGTTTAGCACCTTCGCTTGCTCTTCGGTAAGTTGGGTCTGATCTATCCGTCGCCAGAATTTAGCTTTTTGCACAACCTGATTAATTTCTTTTAGCTTGTTTGCTAAGGTCTCATTCAATATTTTCAGAAACCAAACCAACCAGACAGTAATATTCAAGCCGCCTCGCTGAGTGCTTTCAAGGATTTCGTAATATGCCTTACGATGATTACAAATACTTACCGACATTGCGTAGAAACGGATTGAGCGGTTTTCCGCTTGAGCAAGTGCAAGGTCTGTCAAAAATCGGGTAATGCGTCCGTTCCCGTCTTCTAAGGGGTGAATTGTCACAAACCATAAATGAACGATTGCCGCTCTGATGATGGGGTCAAGATGGTCATCTGTTCGGGATTGATTAAACCATTCTATGAATTGAGTCATTTCAGTGACCATTCTCTCTGGCAGCGGTGCTTCAAGGTGGACAGTTGGTTTATCCAAACGACCGGATACTACTTCTATCATCCCTTTGCGTAATTTACCTCCCTGTATCGGATTGAACATGGTATAGCCTTCAGGGAATATCAACTGGTGCCATCTGAGGATACGTTCAAGGGTTAGAGCAGAATCACTATTTTCTATCACATCGAGGGCGACTTCTGTAATGCCATCACTCTTCTCTATTGTTGGATAAGGTTTTTCTTCCGTAATGCCTAATCTGTTTGCCAATGACGAACGTATAGAAGCCGCATTTAATCTTTCTCCTTCAATTTCGCTTGAATAGAGTATGTTGGATAGAAGGCTATCAAGTGTTGCCTGCCTGGCGTCTTCAAAGTCAGATTTGCCTAATAACAATCCTTGGTTAAAATGCACGTCTCGCAGTAATGGTGCAATAATGTCGGCATTCCAATGGAATTTCGGCCAATTCGGTTGTTCCCATATCCACATAAGTTTTTCCCTTTGAGTCAAATAAGCCTTATATTCTACTCAACATATGAGTCGAATAGTAATTTTATTTGACTCATTTTGGGCTTTCGCCTTGTATCTTTATTGGTACAGGGAGACGATTTATGGCAATTTTTGCTTTGAGTGAGCAGTTCACTGGAAACGATTTTCAGGTTCATGAATCAGTTGGCGTAGGACAAGCTTTCTGGGCACAGCTTCATTTTGTTGAGGCAGTATTTTCTGTGCTTGTTTAACACAAAAGTCAGCAAGATCAGTCAGGAAATGTCTTTCCTGCTCAGGCATAGTGAGTTGCATGGAGGATGCAATGCACGATGATAAAATTGACGCCTATGTGAAACGGTTCGATCAGGTATTTGGTTATATTGAGCGCCATTTAGACGAACCGCTTAGCATTCAATCCGTTAGAAAAAATTATTGATATTGCGTTGGACGCAGGTTTTCAAAACCCGGAATCGTTCAGCCGTGCTTTCAAACAGTCGTTTGGTCTAACACCTAGCCAGTTTCGCAAACAACCGGATTGGGCATGTTGGCACCAACGTATTCCTGAACAAAAACGTACAAGGACACAAACTATGAATGTAAAAATTGTTAATTTTCCAGAAACACGCGTTGCTATATTGTCCCATCATGGTCAATCTGAGCAGGTCAATGCGACGGCTGCACGTTTTATCGAATGGCGCAAAACTACAGGATTGTCGCCTGTTGCTACCAGTCAAACCTACGGTATTGCTCCGCATGATCCGGTACTGTGGCGCTTCCCCTCATTTGATTTTTATTTGAATAACTACTTTGATTAGGCATGCAAAGCCATCTTATTGTTACAGGTAATTTATAACATTTACCAATTACAAGTGCCGGGTAATAAATCCGTTGGAAACCAGTTCGGTGCGATTAGTCACTTTAGTTTTGACAAAGATATTGCGCAAATGGGTTTTTACGGTAGACAGGGAGATATTAAGTGCTTGTGCAATCCGTTTGTTACTAGCACCTGCTCTTACCAAATTAATAATTTCCTGTTCTTTAGCTGTCAGAATCGTTGGTGTTTCAGGAAGTAAATCTCTAGTAGCTAATTCAATTAATGGTAGGATAGTACTGAGCCGATTAAAATCTTTCGGTGTAAATGGAATATCTCGTAATAAAGAAACTCCAGCGATAATTCGGTTGTGTTGGCGGATAAATATTTCTGCAATATCTTGTATGTTATTTGGCAGCATAAATTCATAGTAGTATTTATTATGCTTGGTCAGTGTATTTTGATCCATGCCAACCATATTAATATCATTTTGTTGATAATTGGCCGGTTTGAGTGGATCTAAATGCTGAAAATGTGCCAGATAATTCTTGTGTGTTTCGCCTGAAATACCATACAGAATGTAGTTCTCAGGGCGTGACTTATCGTTCACCAGATAGAATGCTGCAGCTGAGATAGGAACTAAATGAGCAATAGTGTTCAGGCAACTGTAAATTAAAGTATTTTCACGGTTGGTTGAGGGTAAGGTAGACAAGAATGTTCTCTCTTAGAATAGTATCTATACCTAATAGATTTCAAGATGCATCGCGACGGCAAGGGAGCGAATCCCCGGGAGCATAGCTAACTATGTCATAGAGAACTCTGTGACCGGGTGAGTGCAGCCAACAAAGAGGCAACTTGAAAGATAACAGGTATAATTGGATAAGTTGAAATGGATGATTAATAAAAGGGTAATTAAACTGTGGAATTAACACAAAATAAACATCTTAATAACGTGACATAGATTACAATAAATAAAATTTTATAAGGTGATAGTTACTGATTAACAACACTATATTGGTACATTTCTGAAGTGATTTTTTCATGTGTTAATGAATTATTGTTTTTTTTATTGTTTGATATTTAAGTGATTAACCCGAATTCTGGATAAGAAATTGACGAGAAGCCTGTTCCAGGAGCAAAGTTTTGGTGCAGACCCAAAAACAGCTCCGAGGGGGAACAGGCTATGGACAAC
>NZ_LJCS01000027.1:0-54906 GCF_001280945.1 Photorhabdus heterorhabditis
TATGCCTGGCGGCGATAGCGCGGTGGTCCCACCTGACCCCATGCCGAACTCAGCAGTGAAACGCCGTAGCGCCGATGGTAGTGTGGGGTCTCCCCATGCGAGAGTAGGACACTGCCAGGCTTTAAATTAAAGTTTTATGTTGTAGCGACATAGGACACAAGGAATTCGGTGGTGCGGTAGTTCAGTTGGTTAGAATACCGGCCTGTCACGCCGGGGGTCGCGGGTTCGAGCCCCGTCCGCACCGCCACCTAATTTAGGGGCGTAGTTCAATTGGTAGAGCACCGGTCTCCAAAACCGGGTGTTGGGAGTTCGAGTCTCTCCGCCCCTGCCAATTACAAACTAAGTAATAACGAAAGTAGTTCCTGATATTGATAACCCAGCTATTTAGCTGGGTTTTTTCTTATGTGTGCTAAATAAATTTTCAAAATTGTAGATCTCTAGAAGGGAATTCAGTCCGATTTTTGCGATCTGATCAATCGCAAAAAATCACAAACCCTAACACGGACTGAGTTATGCCAATCATAGCACCTATACCTTAAGATGAATGCCAGAAAATGAGAAAACTTATCCATAAAACCCGTGATAAGAACTATTCCCGTTGATTAACGGAGTTATTGATGCTCAATGAGGGATTAACGGTGACTTATGTCGCCAAAACTCTTCGTGCCGCACGCTTTTCCATCAATCGTTGGGTTGAGTGGTTTAAATTATATGGACTCGAAGGAGCCAAAAGTTTACCGGCTGTCTGGGATCTCACGCCTCTTTATAACCTATTAGCAATCCCTTCAGGAGTTAGGTTATCTTCGCTCTCGTTGGAGCCTTGAGATCATGACTCATACCCTCAATGAATGACTCAACATCTCTCTGACACAAAATGTACTCTATCGTTACTTTGCTCAAGTGGGGGCTTGGAGATAAAAGTCCTCTGTATACTTATTACTTCAAGTCTGTGAGGATTATAATGGCTATGATACGAAATACGCTATTTGTTTGCTGTACGATCTCCCACTCGCTATTAAGCTTGCGGCAATTGGGTTTACTCGAGGCACAGTATGTGGATTGACATCACATAACGCAGAAAATCTAGATTCATAACGTAATTTCTTATTATCTGAATGGATAATGACTCTTTCCTACATCTGACGCCGGTTTACCTCTATTCTGTTATCCAGGCGATATTGGGTGTTACCGTATAATGATGTTGACTGTTAGTCATCATTTTATATCGTGGCTGATTAGTGGTTTTCAACTCGGTCAGCTTCATTAGCCTACTGATACGGACTTTACCATGAAAATGCGGCTCAATTGTACAAATCACTTTGCAAACATCGGATACTGTAGGTCCCCTGAAGCTGAATTATCCGCTGGTTAATCACTTCATTCTGCTATTGAGCTGACAAGGCAAGCAACTATATCACTCGGATAACCCCTGCATGCTGTCCTTGAGTAACAGTTAGATCTGATTAACTAAATGGAGAGCTGATAATTGAGAAACTATGACATTTTTCAGAGGCTTTCCTGTGTAAAGAACGCAGTCCTTTTTTCAGGATAATGTTATTTACTTTCCAGCTTGACTATTTTGGTTTTAAGGCACGACGGTTCTCCAGTTGTAGAGTTGTATTCTCTTTGATATCGGTTTCTTGCGCCATGTGGGCACGGATTCGCTTCTTTCGAGTAACCGAGCGACAGCTTTGCGTTTGAACTCTAGAGCATATTGTTGTCTTATCATGTGCCTTCCTCGCCTTTGTTGATTGATCTGAAAATAAGGTGGGTACTAAATCAAGAACAGTAAGAATAGAGCAAATACATATTTGTTCATCGAATAAAAGTGGATTTATTTTGCATAAAATGTTCCTTAACCTCTTATTGAGGTATTTATGACAGCTATTTTTAATAGCTGCTGAATGAAGGCTTGCTGATCATTTTTTTGTAACCATATAGCGTATAATGGGCGTTCAATCAGCTCAGTATTTGGGTAAGAAACAAGTTCTGAATACTCATTTTGCCAGTGTAGTGGTAAGAAGGCGGCCCCTCTTACACTATCGAGTAGTTGACGGGCTATATGTGCTGAAGTGGTTGTGATGATAGGTAACTGCTCACTTTTTAAAATCTGTTGCTCCTGATGATGGAAATCAGCTCCCCATTCTAGTTTGATGTAATTTTTAACTTGGTATTTCAGATTTTCTTCCGTCGTTAATAATTTCAGGCGAATATTCCCTAACAATAGGCTCTGGAATTCATCCATTTTAGGTGGTTCAGTGGTTATTAAAAGATCTAATTCACGTGAATGAAGTTGTTTAATAAGGGATTGCCGTGTAGAAACCCGGGATTCCAATCTTAGTCCCTGATGTTTTTTATAGAAATCCTGTAGCCAGGGTGTTAAATAAGCTTCCCATAGTGATGCAGTAGCGCCAATTGTTAATTCAGTATGCTGAGATGCATGTGTTATCTCTTTTTTAGCCAACTGCCAGGTATTCATCAGTGATTCTGCATAGGGAACAAGTCGCTCGCCAGCAGCTGTAAGGCGGATGTTATTACGATGACGAGTAAAAAGATTAGCACCTAATTGATTTTCTAATTGGCGTATGCGAAAGCTGACTGCTGACTGTGTCAAGTACAGTGATTCGGCTGCACGGCCAAAGTGACGAGTTTTACTGACCTCCAGAAAGGTTTTCAGTAATTCAGTGTCCACGTATATCTCCAATAATTTTTATCGTTAAGATTTAAATTTTTTGTTTTACAGAATGCCGGGCCTATCTAATACTCCGCGCCATAATTGGCATGATAGTAACAGTACTAGAATTAGGAGTGTGTCAGATGGCTGAAAGCTTCATCACGACTAATCGTTTTTTTGATAACAAACATTATCCTCGCGGGTTTTCCCGTCATGGCGATTTCACCATTAAAGAGGCGCAATTGCTAGAGCGCCATGGCTATGCGTTTAATGAGTTAGATCTCGGTAAACGCGAGCCTCAAACAGAAATAGAAAAACTGTTTGTTGCTGTTTGCCGGGGTGAACGTCAGCCTGTGACAATGGAAGAAAAGGTTTGGACTAAGTATCTTACAAGGATTAGTCGTCCAAAGCGTTTTCATACTCTTTCAGGTGGTAAGCCTCAGGTTGATTCTTCTGATGACTATACCGACACTGATGATTAATATCATCACAAGTTATAAATACAGGGGGCTTTGCCCCTTTTTTATTTTTAACTTGATTGCTTTTGTAACTGTATTAATAGTCTGTCCATACTACGGTAGCTTAAGGCTTCCATGATATGCGGTTTTTCTATCTCTTTTTTTTCTTCTAAGTCAGCAAGTGTCCGGGATGTTTTGAGAATTCGGTGCCATGCTCGAATTGAAAGCCCAAGTTTTACGAGTGTTTCTTCTAGAAATACCGCATCATTGGGTTTGAGTTTACAAAATGATTCTGTTTCTTTACTGTTCAGGCGTGCATTAATTTTACCACAACGTTTCAGTTGTATTTCCCGTGCTGTCAGTACTCTTAATTTTACATCTTTGCTGCTTTCGCTTAATCTCACTGGGCTACTCAATGTGCCAATGGGTAATAAAGGAACCTCAATTGAGAGATCAAAACGATCTAAAAAAGGTCCGGATAGTTTTGCCAGGTATCGAAGGATTTGCTGAGGATTACTCCGATTGTGAATTCCTTGATGGTAGCCTGTAGGACTGGGATTCATTGCTGCTATCAATTGAACCTGTGCAGGAAAACAAACTTTTGCTCTAGCTCGGGATATGATGATTTCCCCTGATTCCAATGGTTCCCGGAGAGCATCAAGGACTCTGCGTTCAAATTCTGGTAGTTCATCTAGAAACAGCACCCCATTGTGAGCAAGCGAAATTTCACCGGGTTTAGGAAGTCCACCCCCGCCAACTAGTGCTGCCATTGAAGAGCTGTGATGAGGCGCTCTGAATGGGCGTATATGCCATTGTTCAGGTGGAAGGTAGGTGTCCATTAAGCTATTGATAGCGGCAACCTCAAGGGCTTCTTTGTTTGTTAATGGCGGCAATAAACTACACAGGCGGCTTGCTAGCATTGTTTTTCCTGTCCCCGGTGGGCCAAGTAGTAGAAGATTATGTCCACCTGCTGCTGCGACTTCTAGTGTGCGTTTTGCTTGTTCTTGACCAATAATATCCTGTAGATCTGGTTGTGATTGTTCTGTTGAGAATTCATGTCGGACCGGTGCTGTCAGTAGTTGTTTTTCTCCCTGAAGAAAGTGGCAGATGTGTAAGAGGTGTTTTGCCATTAAGGTCTCATTCTGAGATAAGATTGCCAGCTCAGCTTCATTTTCTATCGATAAAATAAGTTGCCTTCCTTCTTCTCTTGAGCTGAGTGCCGCTGGAATTGCGCCAGTGATTTTCCGCAAACTTCCTGATAGAGCGAGTTCACCAAGAAATTCGTAATGATTCAGTTTATTGGCTGGTATCTGTTCTGAAGCTGCCAGAATAGCGATAGCGATTGGCAAATCATAACGACCACCTTCTTTGGGCAGATCTGCTGGTGCAAGATTGACTGTGATTCTTTTCGCTGGATAAGTAAATCCGCTGTTGATCAACGCGCTTCTGACACGATCTCTGGCTTCTTTGACAGCTGTTTCAGGCAAGCCGACCAGAGTTAATCCAGGTAAACCATTACTAATATGTGCTTCAACAGTAACAATGGGTGCCTGAATACCAATAGTCGCTCTGGTATAAATAACAGAGAGGGCCATTCTATTCTCCTTCATAATAAAGCGTATATGATGGCCTGAAATTAGATAATAAATAGTGTCCTGTTATTTTTTTGCGAGATGGCTCTGAGAAATATTTTGCGAAGTGGTTCTAAAGTTCTTCTTCATAAAATGATTTGTGATTTTTTATTAAGATATTGATTTTAATCTATTTATTAATTTGTGGTGTTAATCATGATGTTTATTGTTTTTATATTCTTCTTATAAGTTTTAAATAGCGCTCTGAGACTGATTTTTTAGTGAAATAGCATATTTAAACTTTTAGTTAATATATTATTTCGGTAAATAAAATTGGTGTTTTATGTAATTCGATTTTATTAATAATTATAAATTTTTGTTACTCAGGTGATTAATAATCAGATATTGATCTGATAACAGTTTAATAATTTGATTCTCTGATTTATTTCTTATGGATTATTTCGTTCTTATCTAAAATTAGTTGGTTTTTATCACTTAAGGATGATTTTTTTTGGGTAAATAATTCGGGGTTTAATTATTGTGTTGAAAACAAAGGATATTTTTTAATATGAAGTAAAAAAATAAAATAAAAGTTGTTTAGTTATGAAGAACATGGTAACTCTTAAATATACGTAAAACAAACGAGTTAAACGATCAGAATTATGAACGCATTCGTCCAAGTGATTAGCCTAGTTATCGTCAGCGTGGTGGTGATTATTATCCCACCGTGCGGGGCTGCACTTGGACGAAGACAGGCTTAGACGAACAGCCAGATCTCTCGAAGACCCCCGCACCGAAAGGCGCGGGGGTTTTTTTTCGGCAGGTGGAAATCAAGCAGAGGCAAAAACATACAACAGAACAAAATTTTGTCTCACAGAGTAAACACAGGGGATATGAAAAATGAATGGGGCACAGTGGGTTGTAAAGGCATTACAAACGCAGGGAGTTGATAAGGTTTTTGGCTATCCTGGTGGCGCGATTATGCCGGTTTATGATGCTTTGTACGATGGTGGCGTGGAACATTTGCTTTGCCGACATGAACAGGGGGCCGTTATGGCCGCTATCGGCTATGCGAGAGCTAGTGGTAAACCGGGAGTTTGTATCGCTACATCGGGACCGGGAGCAACAAATTTAATCACTGGATTAGCTGATGCGCTGTTAGATTCTGTTCCTATTGTGGCTATCACTGGCCAGGTGAGTTCTGAATTTATTGGAACAGATGCCTTTCAGGAAGTCGATGTTCTAGGTCTTTCCCTTGCTTGCACCAAACATAGTTTCTTAGTGGATTCTCTGGAAAATCTGCCTCAAATTATGGCGAACGCTTTTTCTATTGCAACCAGTGGTCGACCTGGCCCGGTTTTGATTGATATTCCTAAAAATATTCAACTGAAAGAGGGGAGTTTGACACCATATTTAGTTCCTGTTGAGCAAGAGATACTCTGTCCAAAAAGTGAATTAGAACAGGCCAGGAAGATAATTGCCGCTGCGGTAAAACCAGTACTGTATGTTGGTGGTGGAGTAGGTATGTCACAGGCCGTTTCTGTTCTGCGTGATTTTGTCGCAGAAACGGGTATGCCGGTTGTTTCCACATTGAAAGGTTTGGGCGCTGCTGATGCAGAACATCCATATTATCTGGGAATGCTTGGAATGCATGGTACGAAAGCAGCAAACTTGGCGGTTCAGTCATGTGATTTACTGATTGCCGCAGGTGCTCGTTTTGATGATCGCGTGACTGGCAAACTCAACACTTTTGCACCGAATGCAAAAGTTATTCATTTGGATATTGACCCGGCAGAGTTAGATAAATTACGTCAGACTCATGTATCGTTACTCGGAGATTTGAAGGCGTTATTACCTCGTTTACAGCAGCCATTATCAATTATGTCTTGGCAACAAGACGTTCAGCGCATGAAAGTTGAATATTCTTCGTGTTATGACCATCAGAGCGAGAGCATCTACGCACCTTTGTTACTAAAGCAGGTTTCAGATCGCAAAGCGTTAAACACGGTTGTTACCACTGATGTTGGACAGCATCAGATGTGGGCCGCTCAGCATATGACTTTTGACGGACCTGAAAATTTCATTACATCCAGTGGGTTAGGAGCGATGGGGTTGGGTATCCCTGCTGCGATAGGTGCCCAGATTGCTCGACCAGAAGATATGGTGATCTGCGTATCCGGTGATGGTTCTTTCATGATGAATGTTCAGGAGTTGGGGACGATCAAACGCAAGCAGTTACCAGTAAAAATTTTACTGTTGGATAATCAGCGACTGGGAATGGTGAGACAGTGGCAAGAACTGTTTTTTGATAAACGATATAGCGAAACAACATTAACAGATAACCCTGATTTTGTCGCATTAGCGAAAGCGTTTGATATTCCGGGGCAACATATCACAGAGAAATCACAGATTGATGAAGCTCTGGATGCATTGTTCAACAGTAAAGGGCCATATTTACTGCAGGTATCCATTGAAGAATTAGAGAACGTTTGGCCGTTGGTCCCTCCCGGTGCAAGCAATGAAACTATGTTGGAGAAATCATTATGATGCAGCATCAACTTGCAATCCAGGCTCGTTTCTGCCCTGAAATATTAGAGCGTATCTTACGAGTAACGCGGCATCGTGGATTTCAGATATGTTCAATGAATATGGATCAAACAATGGATGGCGATAATGTTAATATCGAACTAATTGTTGCCAGCCAAAGACCTGTTAATTTGTTGTTTTCGCAATTGACTAAATTAGTGGATGTCGCTGGTGTCAAGATCCTGCAACAAAAATCACAACTAATACGTGCATAATTGTAGAAATAAAGGAATAAGAGAATGACTAAGCAATCCGATTATATTTGGTTCAATGGTGAGATGGTTCCTTGGGCAGATGCTAAAGTTCACGTAATGTCCCATGCCTTACATTACGGTACGTCTGTCTTTGAGGGCATTCGTTGCTATGACTCTCATAAAGGGCCTGTTGTTTTCCGCCATCGTGAGCATATGCAGCGTTTACATGATTCTGCAAAGATTTACCGCATGCCACTAAGTCAGAGTGTCGATGAATTGATGGAAGCTTGCCGGGCAACTCTACGTAAAAATAATTTAGTCAGTGCTTATATACGCCCATTGGTTTTTATCGGTGATGTTGGAATGGGGGTTAATCCACCTGCTGGCTATAAAACGGATGTCATAATTGCCGCTTTTCCATGGGGGGCTTATCTCGGAGAAGGGGCGCTGGATCAAGGAATTGATGCTATGGTTTCTTCATGGCACCGTGCAGCGCCAAATACAACGCCAACTGCGGCTAAAGCAGGTGGTAACTATTTGTCTTCTCTGCTGGTGGGGAGTGAAGCTCGTCGTCATGGATATCAAGAAGGTATTGCACTGGATGTTTATGGTTATATCTCTGAAGGTGCCGGTGAAAATCTGTTTGAAGTAAAAAATGGCGTACTGTTTACTCCACCATTCACTTCATCTGCACTGCCGGGGATTACTCGTGATGCCATCATTAAACTAGCGAAAGATTTGGGACTGGAAGTGCGTGAACAAGTACTGTCGCGTGAATCTCTGTATCTGGCTGATGAAGTGTTTATGTCTGGTACTGCGGCTGAAATCACACCAGTTCGTAGTGTTGATGGTATTCAGGTTGGTATTGGTAAATGTGGGCCTATTACTAAGAAAATTCAGAAAGCTTTCTTTGGCTTGTTTAATGGCGAGACAGACGATAAATGGGGTTGGTTAGATCCAATAAGCTCTTAATAGAACTATAAATAATTTACAGGCGGTTCGTTCCCCGCCTGTTTGCTTTGATAACACGGGAGTGAAGAATAATGCCTAAGTATCGTTCTGCTACCACGACCCATGGCCGTAATATGGCCGGGGCTCGCGCTTTATGGCGTGCGACAGGGATGACTGACGCAGATTTCGGTAAGCCGATTATTGCGGTAGTTAACTCATTTACTCAGTTTGTCCCAGGACATGTTCATTTACGGGATTTGGGTAAACTAGTTGCTGAGCAGATTGAAGCATCAGGTGGTGTTGCAAAAGAATTTAATACAATAGCGGTAGATGACGGTATCGCAATGGGGCATGGTGGTATGCTCTATTCTCTGCCATCACGTGAATTGATCGCTGACTCTGTCGAATATATGGTGAATGCTCACTGTGCTGATGCCATGGTGTGTATTTCCAATTGTGACAAAATCACGCCGGGAATGCTGATGGCAGCATTGCGCTTGAATATTCCGGTGATTTTTGTTTCCGGTGGCCCCATGGAAGCGGGTAAAACTAAATTGTCGGATCAGATTATCAAGCTTGATCTGATCGATGCCATGATCCAAGGGGCAAACCCTAATGTCAGTGATGAAGATAGCCAGCAGATTGAGCGCTCTGCTTGCCCAACCTGTGGTTCCTGTTCAGGAATGTTTACTGCTAATTCCATGAATTGTCTGACAGAGGCGCTGGGTCTGTCTCAGCCAGGGAATGGCTCGTTGCTGGCGACTCATGCAGATCGCAAGGCGCTATTTCTCAACGCGGGCAAACGTATTGTTGAGCTGACTAAGCGCTACTATGAGCAAAATGATGACAGTGCTTTGCCCCGTCATATCGCAACGAAAGCCGCATTTGAAAATGCGATGATGCTGGACATTGCAATGGGTGGCTCAACTAATACTGTGCTTCACTTACTGGCTGCGGCGCAGGAAGGGGAAGTTGATTTCACTATGGCAGATATTGACCGTTTGTCTCGTCAGATTCCGCATCTGTGTAAAGTTGCACCAAGCACACAAAAATACCATATGGAAGATGTTCATCGTGCTGGTGGTGTGATCGGTATTTTAGGTGAGTTGGATAGAGCTGGTCTGTTGAATCGTCAGGTTAAAAATGTTTTGGGGTTAGACTTACTACAAACGTTTAATCAGTATGACGTGATGCAGACGGCAGATGAATCGGTGAAGAAAATGTATTCAGCGGGTCCGGCAGGTATTCGTACTACTCAGGCGTTTTCACAGGATTGTCGCTGGCCTTCTTTGGATACAGATCGCGTAGAAGGCTGTATTCGTGACATTGAACATGCATATAGCCAAGATGGTGGCCTTGCGGTTTTATTCGGCAATTTGGCTATGGATGGTTGCATTGTAAAAACCGCAGGGGTTGATGAAGGTAGCCTGACGTTCCGTGGGCCAGCTAAAGTTTATGAAAGCCAAGAAGATGCAGTTGATGCGATTCTTGGTGGAAGAGTCGTTGCTGGTGATGTGGTAGTCATTCGCTATGAAGGACCAAAAGGTGGACCAGGTATGCAGGAGATGTTGTATCCGACGACTTATCTAAAATCTATGGGGTTGGGTAAAAGTTGTGCATTGATTACTGATGGCCGTTTCTCTGGTGGTACATCTGGCTTGTCTATCGGTCATGTTTCTCCAGAAGCGGCTAATGGTGGACTGATAGGTTTGGTTCAAGATGGCGATATTATTGATATTGATATTCCACAGCGGAAAATTCAGCTTGATGTGGATGAAAGTACGCTTGTCGCCCGTAAAGAGGTGGAACTAGTCCGCAGTGATAAAGCGTGGACTCCAAAATCCCGTGAACGTCAGGTATCTTTTGCTTTGCGAGCTTATGCTTCATTGGCGACCAGTGCGGATAAAGGAGCTGTTCGCGATAAATCTAAGTTAGGGGGATAATCGCATGGCTGCATTTCTTCCCTTAACTTCTGCACCAAGCGGTGCAGAATATCTGAAAGCTGCATTAAGTGCTCCTGTTTATGAAGTTGCTCAGGTGACTCCCTTACAGGAAATGAATAAAATTTCGACCCGCTTGGGAAATACTATTTTGGTAAAGCGGGAAGATAGGCAGCCTGTTCACAGTTTCAAGCTCCGTGGTGCTTACACCATGGTTGCGGGTTTGACTGAAGAACAAAAAAAACAGGGTGTGATTACTGCATCTGCGGGTAATCATGCTCAGGGTGTTGCTCTGTCTGCTAATCGCCTGGGAATTAAGTCCCTGATTGTTATGCCGATTGCCACTGCGGATATCAAAGTCGATGCGGTCCGTAGTCTCGGTGGTGAAGTCCTGTTATATGGTGTCAATTTTGATGAAGCTAAAGCCAAAGCAATAGAAATGGCACAGCAGGAAGGCTATACCTTTGTTCCTCCGTTTGATCATCCAGATGTCATTGCAGGTCAGGCGACCCTGGCGATGGAACTTTTGCAACAGGATGTGCATCTGGATCGAATCTTTGTGCCTGTAGGTGGAGGGGGATTGATTGCTGGAGTTTCTGTGTTGATTAAGCAACTGATGCCAGAAATCAAAATTATTGGTGTGGAAGCAGAAGATTCCGCTTGCTTGAAAGAAGCCATGGCAGTTGGGCATCCGGTAGATTTACCAAGGGTAGGTCTGTTTGCCGAAGGTGTTGCAGTTAAGCGTATCGGTGATGAAACTTTTCGTTTGTGTCAGCAATATGTGGACGATGTTATTACGGTAGATAGTGATGCCATTTGTGCTGCAGTAAAAGATCTGTTTGAAGATGTGCGTGCTATTGCGGAGCCATCTGGTGCATTGGCGCTGGCTGGATTGAAAAAGTATGTTCAGCGGCATCAGATCAAAGGTGAGCGGTTGGCGCATATTCTTTCTGGTGCTAACGTAAACTTCCACGGATTACGCTATGTCTCTGAGCGTTGTGAATTGGGTGAACAGCGGGAAGCATTGTTGGCTGTGACTATTCCTGAGCAGAAAGGTAGTTTCTTGCGTTTTTGCCAGAAACTGGGTGATCGGGCGGTAACTGAATTCAATTACCGCTACACGGATGCTGATCCTGAACAGGCTTGTTTTTTCGTTGGTGTCCGCCTGAGCCGTGGTGAAGTGGAGCGACGAGAAATCATTGAAGAATTGCGTGCCGAAGGATATCAGGTTGCAGACCTTTCAGATGATGAGATGGCGAAATTACATGTCCGCTATATGATTGGGGGACGACCATCTACGCCATTGAAAGAGCGTTTGTTTAGTTTTGAATTTCCTGAATCACCGGGTGCTTTGCTGAAATTCCTACAAACTTTGGGAACTTACTGGAATATTACGTTATTCCATTATCGCAATTATGGTACAGATTATGGTCGGGTGTTAGCAGCATTTGAATTTTCAGAAGCAGAAGTGCGTTTTAAACGTCATCTTGATGCATTAGGCTACGCGTATCACGATGAGACGGATACCCCTGCGTTTAAATTCTTTTTAATGTGCCAGATATCAGAAACAGACAGATGCTAGTAAGTGTTTTGACGTGAAAAAGATATATTCTATAGAACAACAAAATAGCACCTTCGGGGTGCTATTTTGAAAAAAGGTTTAGTGTGCACAGAGGTTTCCACCTTTGTTATTGTTTTATTTTTTCTCTCCAATTGTGGGTTTTGCCAGCCAGATAAGAAACAGTAAGATGAGAAAAATAAAGCCAAATAGCCAGTAAAGCTCGTTAGCGGCAATAATCAATCCTTGATTGGTGATTTCGCGCGCCAGAGAGCTGCTAGCTTGAGGCTGTGACATCCCTAACAGCTCCATTTTCTGATAGGCTTGCTGAGCAATGGGATTATGTGGGGTTATCGACTCAGTTAATTGAACGTGATGGACTGCTTCACGGCGGGACCACATGGTAGTGGTAATTGAGATGCCCACGGATGTTGCCAGAGTGCGTAGGAAGTTGAACAGGCTGCCCGCAGAGGCGACTTTAGCGGGTTCGACATCGGACAAAATAATGGCGGCTAGTGGCATTATTAAACAGGCAATAGCAAAGCCTTGAATAAACTGTGGCCAGGCAGCGGTAGCAAAGTCCATTGATAGCTCGAAGGTATAAGCCCGCCAAAAAAAACACAGTGCAAAAACGATAAAGCTGAACATCACCAAATAACGCATATCGATTTTTGAACTAAAACGGCCAATCAGTGGAGCAAGTATTATCGGCACTATCCCTAATGGGGCCATTACCAATCCTGCCCAAGTGGCCGTATAACCGAAGACCATCTGTAATAGTTGGGGCTGTAGAACCAGAGTACCGATGTGGAGTAAGAAGGCCAGACTGATACATAAAGTACCGATAGTAAAATTACGTGATTTAAAGAGTGATAAATCAATGATCGGATCATCATCGGTCAGTTCCCAGATGATCAGGAAAGTAATGGCAATAATCGCGATAATCGCTAAGGCAATAATTTCTGCTGAGTTAAACCAGTCAAGTTCCTTCCCTCTATCGAGTAATAACTGAAAACAGCCGACACCGGTAATCAATAAAATCAGTCCTACGCCATCAATTGGTCTGATCTTTGTTTCAGTTTCCCGATTTTTTAATAGCGCCCAGGTGATAGCGATAACGGCACAGCCGACCGGGACATTGATAAGGAAGATCCATCCCCAATGATAGTTGTCACTGATCCAACCACCGAGTATGGGACCACAAACTGGAGCGACAACGATAGTCATTGACCACATTGCCAGTGCCATATTTCGTTTTAGTGGAGGGTAGTTGTTTAGTAATAAACTTTGTGAAAGGGGCATAATCGGCCCGGCTGAGATACCTTGTAAAATGCGGGAAATAATCAACATTTCCAAGCTATTAGCAATACCGCACAACCAGGAAGTTATCACAAACAAGATCATTGAAATTAAGAAAACACGAACTTCTCCAAACTGTTTAGCTAACCAGCCAGTTAATGGGATAGAAATCGCATTAGCAACAGCAAATGAAGTGATAACCCAGGTACCCTGCGATACCGATGAACCCAAATCTCCGGCAATCGTCGATATTGCGACGTTAGCAATGGTCAGGTCTAATATTTGTAAAAAAGCGGCTAATGCTAAAGCCAGGGTTAGCCAGCCAAGTTTGGCTCCTGATAATGGCTCTTTTAGCATGTTAACCTCACTCATTTTGACTGGTATTAACTTGAATAATTTCGTTAATTAGCCGATCAATTTCTCCTGTGTTGTAAGACAAAACGCTGGTTTCATAAACAATGCCATTGCGAGGTGTGTCGGCAAGCACTAGACCATCTTGATTTCTGGTATCGACAGTGGCATGCATGGATAAACCGATCCGTAAAGGGTGATCAATAAGCTGCTGGGCTTCCAGTTCAACACGGACAGGCAAACGTTGGACCACTTTGATCCAGTTACCGGTGGCGTTTTGTGCGGGTAGTAAAGAAAATGCGCTACCAGTACCCATATCAAGACCTACGATCCGGCCCTGATAAGTAACATCACTACCATAGAAATCGCTAATCAGGGTTACTGGTTGACCAATACGTACATTGGCAAGTTGTACCTCTTTGAAGTTAGCTTCGACCCAAAGTTGATTAGCAGGCACGATAACCATCAGCGGGGCACCGCTTTTTATTTGTGATCCTACCTGAACACTACGGCGTGAAACGTAGCCTGTCACGGGGGCTGTAATTTGGGTGCGCTGTAAGGTTAACCATGTATCACGGAGTTGGGAGGCGGCAAGTTTAATGGCTGGCTGTTGTTCTAATGGGGTATCTATAATTAACGCTTTATTAGCATAGTATTGTTGCCGGGCGACATTTAGCTCAGACTTTGCCATTCGAACGCTATTACGGGCATGAATGAGATTTTCTTTGGCGATAGCGCCTGTTATTCCCAGATGTTCACGTCGTTTCAAATCATCCTGAGCTTGCTGTAGTACAGTTTTTTTTAGCTCAATATTAGCCAGCAACTTTTCATTATCAATGATGGTCTGGTGGGTTTGTCTGACATGATTAGCCAGTGTGTTTTTTGCCCGTTCAAAGGCATGTTCTGCATCAATACTATCTAAACGCAGCAGAATGTCTCCCTGCTGGACGAAGTCGGTATTATCGGCATAGATAGTGGTTACGCTTCCCGTGATTTGTGCCATGACTTGCACTTGATTACCGACAACATAAGCATCATCAGTAGCTTGGTAATGACGCAGTGCAATAAACCAATAGGCAAAGTAACCTAATCCGGCAAAAACAAATAAGAGAGTTGCGAGGATCAGCGCTAACTTACGTTTTGACTTTTTCTCACTAAGTGGAGGTGATTGTATTTCTTCGGCCATGTTCCTCTCCCATAACAGCGATCAAAAATAAATTATTCTTGTTAATGTATTTGTGTTTGATTAAACACCTTGGAGTCGACTTCAAGGTCAAGCTTTATTAGCATTGATAAATTTAAAATTTGTGATATTTAGCACTTAATGCTAAATATATTATTAACATTGAAATTATTTATCATGGTCATTAACATTTATCTGAGATGCCGGTTGTCTATCTGACGATGTGATTTATGACTAATGGCATTGGGTGTCAGTACCCAGAATATTTTTCTGGGTACAAATAACTGTTGGATTATGGATACGAGACCACTGATGCCAGTTGCTTAAACGGATCAGGCAGTCATGCCCCCATCAATAACGAATGTTTGCCCGGTGATGTAACGCCCTCCAGGGCTAAGCAGGAAATTGATTGTCAGGGCAATATCTTCCGCTGACCCTAAACGACCCAGTGGAATATTGGATAATAGTTTTTTCTTATGTGGTGCGGGGATGTGATCTAGCATTTCAGTATCAATCAAGCCTGGAGCAACTGTATTAACGCGAATGTTAAATCGGCCAACTTCAACGGCTAATGAGCGGGTAATGCCGATCATAGCGGCTTTGGTTGCAGCGTAGTTAACTTGCCCTGAATTAGCTTTAAATGCGGTGACTGAACTCATGTGAATAATGCAGCCCTCTCCAGCAGTGAGCATTTCAGGTAGAAATGCGTGATTAACTAAATAAACAGAGGAGAGATTGGTGGAAATCACATTGTGCCACTCTTCTTCTTTCATATTTATCAGTAATGCATCTTGTGTAATTCCTGCGTTATTGATAATTGCATAGGGAGGGCCATATTGTGAGATAAGTTTTGCTGATAGTGTTGCGACTTCTTTAGCATTCGATACGTCACATTGATGGCCTTCACAGCTATAACCTTGTTGCTTAATTTCCTGACAAAGTATTTGAGCTTCACTTGTGCTTGATTTGTAGGTAAAAATCACATGATAATTTTGAGTGGCTAGCATTTTTACTATGCCTTTGCCAATACCACGAGATCCCCCTGAAACAAAAACCCAAGGTATGCTGATATTCATTAATCGATTCCTCTAAATTTATGCCATCCGTCTGCCAATACAGAATTCATCAACCTTAGTTGGTAATCTGTTTTCTTTTTGTTGTTCCCATCAGACTCATTTCAACAACTAAAACGATTTCTCCATTTAGCCAGATCGGAATTTCCAACGTACCGTATAATGAGCCATCAACATCAAAGGTATCCTTGGGTAGGATCGAATATTCGATGCTTGGCATTTCATCTGGGATTTCGCGATTGAGCAGGGCTGGAGAGAAACTCACTGTATGCATAACATGTAAGACGATAAGATCTTTGAGGCATGTTTCATCATGTCTCCCTTGTTTGCCGAAATAGTTTTTAAATTCCGTTGCTAGTGCAGTTTTTGCACTTTGTTGCATAAAGAGATAAAAAATCAGGGCATCCAGAAAGATCCAGAACTCATTGACCCTAGGAAAGGTATTCTTGAATTCAATGGACTTTCTTATTGTTTCTTGTAGGGGAACCTGACATTGTGGTTTTTCCAGAAAGCGGGTTTTTTGCGAAAAATCGAAGCAACTATAATGACCCACTAAAAGTTTTAGGTTTGTTATTTCATCTTGTAGATTAAAAGTAGTTTTCCCATTCAAGTCAATATGCTTAGTTTTAATGCAATAGCAAGCATCCAGGGGCACGGGATTGCGTAAGTTAACGTGCCATTGCCTGCCAATGTTCTCGTTCGGTTGCGATGAATGGTGATATCCACTTTTAAGCGGGATCATTGCCAACATGCCGTGTACTGCAATGCCACCCAATCCAACTTCTCTTGCGATTTTTTCATCAAAATGGATGGGATTGTAGTCTCCGGAGAATTCAGCCCACTGTTTAAGATCTTCTTTGCTAAATTGAACATTCATCTGTCGGCTTTCCTGAAAATAAGCGCACAGTTTGTACCGCCAAATCCATAGTTAACATTTAAAGCAGTATCAATAACTTGGTGAGTTCGGTGGATATTAGGTACGTAATCCAGATCGCATAGCGGATCTGGATTGTTCAAGTGCATAGTTGCGGGAATAGTGGCTGTTTCTATTGCTTTGATACAGAAAATGGATTCAATTGCTCCTGCCCCGGCAATAAGATGGCCGGTGTAGGATTTGGTACTGGAAATAGGAACATGGTAGGCGTGTTCTCCCAGGCTCATTTTTAGAACATCAGTTTCGTTAATATCGTTTAATGGGGTTGATGTCCCATGGGCATTGATATAGTGAATATCTGAAGCGGAGAGTTGGGCTTGTTCCAGTGCCGTTTGAATCGCCATTACTCGTCCTTTGCAATCTGGTGCTGGTGCTGTCATATCAGATGCATCGGAGCAGTTACCATAGCCGATGACTTCTGCCAGTATTTTGGCTCCCCTGGCAACGGCACTGTCATAATCTTCAAGGCATAATACTGCCGCGCCTTCTGACATCACAAAACCACTACGGTCTTTGCTAAATGGGCAACAGGCTTTTTCGACAGATTCCTGTTCCTTACTGAGTGCGCCAAGAATGTCGATGCTCCAAACAATGAAAGGATCTCTGATACTTTCACCGCCACCTGCCAGCATCATTTTAGTGCGTCCGCTTCGAATAAGTTCAAAAGCATCTCCTATTGCCATACTGCCAGTTGCACACGCTGCAACTGGGGTATTCTGATATCCCCGTAAATTCCAATTCATTGAAATAGCTGCCGTGCCCACGCTGTGCATGGACATAATATTTGTCATGGGTGAGGCAATACCTTGGGTAGCATAGGAATGGCTGTTTTCAACGGTTGCATCTTCTCCACCCCAGCCAGTACCAAAAATGACACCTCGTTCAAAAGGTGAATAACTTTCGTCAAGGGCTGCTTTATCGTTACCAAATGCCATTTTGATTGCATCGTCCGCAGCAATCAGCCCAAGTTTGCTGAATCTGGGAAGGTTCTTTAGCAACTTTTTGGAAAATCGTGACACATCAGGGGAAAAAGGTATGTTGCCGAAGAATTTTGCAACAACAGAAGCGTCTGGGTGGGTTTCCTTTTTGTAACCTATACGATAGTTTAGGATTGCATCCCAAATTTCCTGAGTATTTTGCCCAAGAGAACAGATAGAACCATAGCCTGTGATGGCAACGCGGCGGTAGTTAGTTTGAAAATTCATGAAACATTATCTCCAAAAGTAAGTTCCTGGTGACATGCTTTATTTTTTAATACAACCAAATAATGGGATTGGTAGATAAAAGCATCACAAACATAAATGTTAGCTGTGTCGTGATATGCCATAGACAGCTAACATCCAAGTATATTGATAATAATTATTTTGTTGCTTCACTGACGTAATTGACGAAATCGCCGATTGTCGTCGTATTATCTCGCTGGAATTTATCGAAATTCAGTTGAATACCCATTTCTCTTTTTAACGCAACCTGAATGGATACAAAATCTAAGCTTACTAAATGAATGTCATCAAGTAAGGTATCAAGAGTAATGTCCTCTGGTTCGATATCAGTCAATTCAGTAATCTGAGATTGCAGTAATTCAAATAGTTTCATATTAATATCCCGTAAAATCTAAAAAATATTAACGGAGCTTAGGTGCAGGAATATAGGTATCAATAGGTAATAAGTTAATTATTCCTGCTACGCCGTCTTTAAATGTTGTTTTACTGTTATTCCTAAGCGTTTAAAGATTTGCCCGAAATTTTCAGCAAGTTATAAGTTTCCTGTTTGATAGCGTTAGCCAGCATTTCAATATCATTTTGGCTTGTTGTATATCCAAAACTGATACGTACCGCGCTATCAATACGATCATCAGGCAGCCCCATAGCAACCAGAACATGAGAACGTTGCGTTGATTTGTTATTACTACAGGCTGATCCTAAAGATAAGGAGACTCCGTGACATAAATCCAACCTACTGGCCAATGATTCAGCTCGGACCCCAGGGAAACTTAAATTGAGTGTCCAGGGGGCTTGAAACTCTGGGTTTGTACTGCCATTAATCAGATAGTTAACATGATGTTGTTCCAACAGAGATAGCAAGGTTTCTCTGCGTGTTTTGTAGGTATCGAAACGTTCTTTCAACCCGTTCAGAGATTCTTTAGCTGCGGCAGCGAGTCCCGCAAGGCCCAGCGTGTTCTCAGTGCCACTGCGTATTCCTTGTTCTTGTCCTCCGCCGTGTAGTAAAGGATTTAATGGAATGCCTGGTGCATGATAAAGACCACCAATACCTTTAGGACCATTAAATTTATGACCAGAGAAAGATACGGTTGTTATGCCATCAAACGTGTCGCAGCTAAAAGGCAGTTTACCAATAGCCTGTACCGCATCTATGTGCAGATAAACACGGGCCTCTTTTGCCAAAGAGGCGACGGCTTCATAGGGCTGTATCACTCCGGTTTCATTGTTAATTGCCATTAATGTGATCAGGCGTGTTTCTGGCCGCAAGTTTTTCTCAATGCTTTGTACACTTATTCGTCCCTGATTATCAGGATCGATTAGCGTCAACTGAAGTCCGCGTTGCTGGTACCAGAGTAATGGTGCCAGAACAGACGGATGTTCAATGGAAGAGCTAATGACATGATGTGCAGACAGATCCGAGCCGGGAAGTGTCGCTAACAGGCTGGACAACGCTTGGTTATTACTTTCGGTTCCTCCTGATGTAAACAGGATGTGTTCTGGTACCGTGCCCATTAATGACGCCATAGATCTTCTGGCGTCGGTGAGCAAGTTTTTAGCCATGTTGCTTAAGCTGTAGTGACTGGATGGATTAGCAAAAACAGACAAAGCGTCTTTAATCGCCAGCTGCGCTTTAACACTTAGCGGTGTTGTGGCGTTGTAGTCGAAGTATAGGCTTGTCATATTTTTCCCTTTAGCTGCTCGAATAGCTTATGCAGCATATCAAGGCAGTGTTGCTGGGCTGGTTCTAACTCTCCTAATAACGCATCAATGCCGTCAGGTGATAATGCGTTTAGTTCTTCAAGAGTTTTGCCTTTAGCGTGACGACAAAATTGGTTAGACATTGCCAGGGATGCCGTGCATCCCCATGCACGAAAACAGGCATTATCTATCCGCCCCTGGTTATCCAATGTCAGGTCAATATCAACCTTGTCACCACATACAGGGTTGCCTAACGCCAGCTTAATTGTGGGTTTGGATAACTCCCCCTGGCAGTCAGGATTACAAAAATTGTCAATAATGATGCTGTTAAACATAATTCCACCTTGCTATTTATACAGCTTATACAGCGGGGGTAGCCGAGGAATCTTCGTCGTTTGACATTTTTCTCTCAAGATTGACAGCACAACAACCAAATTCTTTAGCGGCAGCAGTGCGCATAACAAACTGAATTCTCTGAGAATTACGCCAGGATTTGTTAGGATCAGTGCGTAAGTAGACCAAATCTTCTGTTAGTAACATACCTGGAGTGGAAACAGAAAGTGGGTCCAGAATCACTAATTGCCCTGTTTCACCATCGGGTAGCTCGCGCGATAAATCATTAGGATCACGGACGGAGAAATGAATATAAGGCGGAATATGCTTATGGTTATATTCATCTTCTATAGCAAGAACGTTTGCCTCAACCAGACCGTACATATCACGTGTCCGGGATGCTGGAATTCCCATCCATTCTTCAATATCTGTATTCAGTTCACCGCGGGAGATCATATCTCCGGTAAAACGTTTCCAGCCGCCCATTGTGATTACCATGCTATCGCGATCTAAAGTGAGCTTGGTATTATTTTCTTTTAGGAACGTGATAAAACGATGGATCATGAATGGAGGGCCAATTAAATGCCGAGTGAATTTGCCTTTCCATTGGATTAATTGATCCAGAGCATCTTCTGGGGAAAACCGATCTTGATTGATCATATAGCGTCGAGTATCTAATAAACCTGTCAGGAAATTAAAGATCTTGACCAACGCCATTTCTGGAATATCTTCTGTTGAAGGGCATAAACATAATCCTGCACCGCCAGATACTTTGAACATGCTGCGATAATTAGAGTAAACAGCCAATACTGTGTGATCCATCGTATCGTGGCAACGACGATAAACACTGGGAACTCCGCTTGTACCCGTTGAACGCATTTCATGTTCGATTTCAGATAACGGCTTGCTTAATAAGCGATGACTTTCGGCTGATTTATAAGTTGCAACAGGTATCAGTGGAATACGAACTAAATCATTATAGTTCTGGATATCTTCTGGTTTAATATTTTGCTTTTCACAGATATCTTTATAGTAAGAATTATTATGGTAATGGAAATGAAAAGCATCTTTAAGTAAACAAGTTTTTAATTCTTGTTGCTCTTCTTTGGACAGCTTATAGAGAAAGTCGACATCTGCTATTAACCATTTCAGCGGATTTCCTCCACGAGACTTTATACCATCATATATATTTTTGATATTTTCCATTTTTGCATCTCCGGTAGAGTAGATGAATTCATCTTTGTTTATTATATGTTATAGCAATAATGCATAAGTTACGTAGGCAAAAAGGATAGTTATTAATTATGTCATTTTATTGAATAAATCGGCTGTATTATTATTGCTGATAACTATATGGACTTATCAATATTGATAAATTAATGATAAGAACAGCTGATTTATTCAAAATATCCACTTTAATACGAATGTGACCAGTTAATTCAAGTAAATTGTTTAATTATCTTTTATATTTTCGTGGAGTTCATTGTTTTTTAATCTATTGAATGGTTTTTTTATAAAAATTTTTATTGTTCTAAAATTGGGATAATGATAAAAAATAAGATACCGATAAATTACGAATTAAAAACGAGTACGCATGGTGAAAATGGACTGTTTAATTGTGGGTGCCGGTCAAGCCGGGTTAAGTTTAGCCGCTATCCTCGCGACTAAGAATATTAATGTCTGCATATTAGAGCGAAATGCGCGTATTGGTGATGTATGGCGTAGGCGCCCTGATAATATGTTATTATTCACTTCACGTGGTATGACCCAGCTTCATGGCCTCCCGTTTCCTGGAATCGAAGATGGATATCCGGATAAAAATGAAGTTGCCGATTACCTCGAACGCTATGCTATACATCATAACCTTAATATACATACTCAAACCGAAGTAGTTGAAGTGACGCATGATAAAAACGGCTACCGTGTTAAAACGAAAGATGGGAAAGTATTTAATGCGCCTTGTCTGGTTAATGCAACGGGTGCTAATCAGTTAGCTGATGTTCCTGCATTTGCTAAGCAACTTTCAGCTGATATACAGCAACTGGCGGCAGATAAATATCAGGAGCCTAGGCAAATTAAAGAAGGTAGTAGAGTCGCTGTCATTGGTGATGGTGCGAGTGGGCGCCAAATTGCGAAAGATTTAGCGGCTACTACGAATGTGACGTTATTTTGCGGTTCTTCTCGTCCTCTCTTACCGAATAGAATAATGGGTAAAGATATCTTTTGGTGGTTGAGTAAAAGTGGTCTGTTGTTTGCTAATTATTATAGTCTGGTAGGAAAAATCATGCGCCGGCGTAATCCTATTCCTTGTGGGGATCTGAAAAATCATCGGTTAGCTGCTTTGGGTGTAAAAATAGCAAATAGATTGGTTGACATAAAAGATAATAAATTATGTGATTTGTCTGGTAATCAATATGAGGCAGATACTGTTATTTGGTGCTTGGGTTATAAAGATAATACAGCATGGTTGACTCTTCCTGGCGCTGCGGATACCAATGGATTTGTTTGTGAAAGTGGTTATGCAGAAGGTGGAAAAACACCTTACCCAGGGTTATTTATCGTCGGGCGGAAATGGCTGAGTAGCCGTGGTTCTGAACTAATATTAGGCGCTTATAAAGATACAAACAGGATAGCTAAATGGGTAGAAAATTATCTGAAAGAGCATGTATCATTAAAATGAATGATTAGTACAGGATAGTGATATTTTACTCTGTATGTTTTATTTGTCATGGATTCGTGACTTATTGGCTGATATTGTTATGAAATTATTTTGAATTCTGTATCATTACTAAAAGTACATAATTTAAATATGTTATTGGTGTAGAATGATACAGAATCTTTAACATACTGGCTCTTGATAATAACAATTATAAATAGGATTTATTTATTTTAAATAACTTATCAAAAATACTATTTATGCATGACATAGGTATTTTGCTTTGGAAAATTTAATCCTGTTAATGTTGATGAAAAATTGAGTTGTTTTTGTTGTGATTTATTCATACAAGCATTTTTTAACTCAGATGGTCTTAATCCATATAGCATCATACAGGTACGACTGAAATGTGCGCTATCGGAAAACCCGCTATTATTGGCTAATAGAGTAAGAGAATCAGATAAATGTATCTCATCAATAGCATGATGTAGGCGTTTCCATAATAGATAGCTACGGAAATTTGTTCCCATTTTTTCTCGAAATAGATGTAAAAATCGACTTTCAGATAAATAAAGTTGGTTTGATATTTCTCGGGAAGAGATACATTTAACCGGCAGTTCAGTGATAAGAGTGGCTGCTTTCATGATCCTTTTATCCTGATAACAATGACAATTTTCTATTTCACCTAAGAGGTTATTTAAGATAAAAATATCTGGAGAGGTTTCTGATTGTAAACAATTAATAAAATAATTTGCTATCAAACTGGATGACTCTTGACTTAAATATATTATATCTGAGTTTCCCATCTGATGTGATAACAAATGGCATAGAGGATTGGCTGGATCTATTAGTAAATTAAAACAGAGTTGTCCTTCTGTGTGTAATTTATGTTTTATATTAGAAGAAATAATAAATCCATGTACTTGTCTGGATTCATTGTCAGTATCAATCCTCATCGGTGAATTATTTGGTGTTACACTTAATTGTATACAAGGGTGGCGATGCCATTCGGTTTTCATATTATAAGAGAAAACTAAATCTTGCAGATGAAACTTATAGAATTTAATAAAATACGGTATTTTATGTAACATGATTTTATCCTTTATTAAATTATTGTGTGTGTTTGAGTTAATTATTTTCTGTGATTACAATAAATTCATGATATTATTTTTTTAATTGAATGCTATTAAATAATTATTATTGGAAACTATATTTTATTGATATTAATAAATGATTATTATGAAATTGAAATTGTTTCCTATGGTATCTTTCAAGAAATAATTTCACTATGGGCAAATATTGTTTTGACATGGCATAGAGAATTTTTCACAGCTATATTTTTAGCTGATGAAATATTCAAAATGCTTTGCTTTTGCTAGTCAATTTTAACAATATTTGAATTTTTCAGTGATAAATAATCATTATCCACTTGATATAGTTATAGATATTTCCTTTAGTAACATAATTAGTGACCAAAAATTTAATGATGAGTCAATATTTCATATAATTATTATTGATTAGTTATAACTTATATTAAACATATTATCATGAAAACTATATGGTTATTTTTTTATATTCTTTGTGAATTATGTCACACCAATCATAAGTATATGAGAATAATGCGGGAAGTGGGTTATATCAGACTTGTAATGAATAAAAATACCTGCTAAGGCTATTCATTATAGCAATCCCCAAAATGCTTTAATCAAGGGTTCATTTAGCCGTTTTCTCTGTACACATATACCCAATTCGAACGGCTTCACCAGAGAAATATTCTCCAGTAAAGATATGCGATTGCGCACTGGTTCAGGACTGTTCTCTACAACTACATTGGGAATTAATGCAATGCCACAACCTAGCGCAACCATAGAAACAATCGCTTCGTGGCCGGATACTGTAGCGTAAATCAATGGGTTATTGATTTGATGGTGGCGGAACCAGTACTCAATGCGCTTACGTGAAGGACCATGTTCCGGCAAAATAAAGGGGATAGTATCCCAGTCAGGGTTCTCTTGCATTACGAGCGTTCGCACAGTACAGGGGAGGGACGGTACAATCAGTATTAGTGGTACTTCACCGATTTTGGTGAAGCTGACATTATCTGGTAGTTTTTCTGGCTTACCAGCGATTCCTAAATCGGCATCATTAGACTGTACTTTATTTACTGCATCTGCAGCATCACCAGTGGTAAGTTTGATTTCAACCAAGGGATGCTCTGCACGGAAACGATCAAGAATCGGTGGCAAGTGACTGTAGGCCGCAGTGACTGAACAAAACAGACGTAATTCGCCACTTAACGATGGGCTTTGTTGATTCAGTGAGTGTTGTAGTTGCTGATATTGTAACAGTATCTGTTGGGCGAATTGTTTAAGTTGCTCTCCAGCGAATGTCAGTTTTACGGTGCGATTATCCCGTAAAAATAATGGATGACCCAGAGTATCTTCAATGCGTTGGATTTGGCGAGATAATGTAGAAGGGCTGACATGCATTGATTTCGCAGTGCGGCCAAAATGACAGCTTTCAGCCAGATGCAGAAACAGTTTGAGATCACGTATGTCCATAATCCGTTTACCTTTTCTTATCCTATAATCAGTATTGCATAAAATGCAATATAGTATTGTTAATATATCAATTTAAGCAATAGCTTTCATGTCATATATTGAAAATATGCAGATACCTCACTGGGTGAGGAAATATCAAAAATAGTCGCAGCACTTAATTGCTGAACACAACATGACCACGGAGTTACTAATGGCTAATTATTTTAATACGCTGAACTTGCGTCAGCAGTTGGCGCAGTTAGGTAAATGTCGTTTTATGGCACGGGAAGAATTTGTTGATGAGGCAGGATATTTAAAAGGCAAAAAGGTCGTCATCGTCGGTTGTGGTGCGCAGGGGCTGAATCAAGGTCTGAATATGCGTGACTCCGGTTTGGATATCGCTTATGCCCTGCGTAAAGAGGCAATTGAAGAAAAACGTGCTTCATGGCGTAAAGCAACAGAAAATGGTTTTCAAGTTGGTACCTATGAAGAGCTGATCCCGCAGGCTGATTTAGTTATCAACCTGACTCCAGATAAACAACACTCTTCTGTTGTTCATGCAGTTCAACCGTTGATGAAAGAAGGTGCTGCACTAGGTTATTCGCACGGTTTTAATATTGTTGAAGTTGGTGAGCAAATCCGTAAAGACATCACTGTAGTGATGGCAGCACCTAAATGTCCTGGTACTGAAGTTCGTGAAGAGTACAAACGTGGTTTTGGTGTTCCTACCTTGATTGCTGTTCACCCGGAAAACGATCCGAAAGGTAAAGGTATGGCGATTGCTAAAGCATGGGCAGCGGCAACAGGTGGTCATCGTGCTGGCGTTCTGGAATCTTCTTTCGTTGCTGAAGTGAAATCTGACTTGATGGGTGAACAAACCATTTTGTGCGGTATGTTACAAGTAGGGTCATTGCTGTGTTATGACAAGTTGATAGAGGAAGGTGCTGAACCAGGTTATGCCGGAAAGCTGATCCAATTTGGTTGGGAAACCATCACTGAAGCATTGAAACAAGGTGGTATTACTTTGATGATGGATCGCTTGTCTAACCCGGCAAAATTGCGTGCATATGCGTTATCTGAGCAATTGAAAGACATCATGACGCCACTGTTCCAGAAACATATGGATGATATTATTTCTGGTGAATTCTCTTCTGGTATGATGGCGGATTGGGCTAATGATGATAAGAAGCTGTTAGGCTGGCGCGAGGAAACAGGTAACACTCAGTTTGAAAATTCACCGCAATATGATGGTAAAATCGGTGAACAGGAATACTTTGATCACGGTGTTTTGATGGTTGCTATGGTGAAAGCTGGGGTTGAACTGGCATTCGAAGTTATGGTTGATACCGGTATTATTGCAGAATCTGCATATTATGAATCTCTGCATGAATTGCCGCTGATTGCTAATACTATCTCGCGTAAACGTCTGTATGAAATGAACGTGGTTATTTCTGATACAGCAGAATATGGTAACTATTTGTTCTCTCATGTTGCGGTCCCATTGCTGAAAGAAAAGTTCATGAAATCACTACAAGTAGGTGATTTAGGTCAGTCTGTTGCAGAGAGTGGTATTGATAACGCCCAGTTACGTGATGTTAATGAAGCTATTCGTAACCATCCAATTGAGGCTGTTGGTCGTGTGTTACGTGGCTATATGACAGATATGAAACGTATTTCTGTTGGTGATTGATATCAGATTTGAGTTAAAGATAGAGGGAGATAAATCTTCCCTCTTTAAATTTAAAATGTGTTGAGTAACAAGCCATCGTGATTGAGAAAGGTGGCTTGTTGCTTTAAAGAAAACGGCGTTTCCTTCCCCCCTTTCTGCTACAATTCCACCCCCTGAAGTTCTGTCCTGATATAACTCATTAGATACTATGCGATTAAATCCTAGCCAACAACAAGCAGTTGAATTTGTTACCGGCCCCTGTCTGGTCTTGGCGGGGGCTGGTTCCGGCAAAACCAGAGTGATTACGAATAAGATCGCTCATCTTATCCGTATTTGTGGCTATCAGCCTCGTCATATCGCAGCTGTGACTTTTACTAATAAAGCAGCAAGGGAAATGAAAGAGCGTGTAGCACAGACTTTGGGGCGTAAAGAGGCTAAGGGGCTGATGATTTCTACTTTCCATACCTTGGGATTGGAAATCATTAAACGCGAATACAAGGTGCTGGGAATGAAAAGCAATTTCTCACTGTTTGATGAGCAGGATCAAATGGTTTTGCTGAAAGATCTGACAGCTGATTTGTTAGAAGAAGATAAGGAACTGCTACAAAAACTGATTTCTTCCATTTCAAACTGGAAAAATGATCTGCTTTCTCCACAACAAGCAGCGGCATTGGTCCGTTCTGCTCAGGAGCATCAATTTGCTGAATGCTATCACCGTTATGATTTACATCTGGCGAGTTGTAATGTGTTGGATTTTGACGATTTGATTGTCAAACCTACTTTGTTGATGCAGCGTGATGAAGAAGTCAGGGAACGTTGGCAAAACCGTATCCGTTATCTGTTGGTAGACGAATATCAGGACACTAATACTAGTCAATATCAATTGGTTAAATTGCTGGTGGGACAAAGGGCTCGTTTTACTGTGGTGGGTGATGATGACCAGTCGATTTATTCATGGCGCGGAGCAAGGCCACAAAATCTGGTGTTATTGAAACAAGATTTTCCGAAACTTAATGTGATCAAGCTGGAACAAAACTATCGTTCTTCGGGCTGTATTCTGAAAGCAGCTAATATTCTGATCGCCAATAACCCCCATGTATTTGAAAAACGTCTTTTTTCTGAACTGGGGTATGGCGATCCATTGAAAGTGATTACAGCTAATAATGAAGATCATGAGGCGGAAAGAGTTGTCGGAGAGCTGATTGCACATCACTTTATTAATAAAACCCAATATAAAGACTACGCTATTCTCTATCGGGGAAATCACCAATCCCGAGTGTTTGAAAAAATGCTGATGCAAAACCGTATTCCTTACCGGATTTCTGGTGGTACTTCTTTTTTTGCTCGTCCTGAAATTAAGGATCTGCTGGCTTATCTGCGGGTGCTGACTAATCCTGAAGATGACAGTGCATTTCTGCGGATTGTCAATACGCCAAGACGTGAAATTGGTGCGGCTACAGTTCAAAAACTGGGCGAGTGGGCGAATCAACGTAGTAAAAGTCTCTATCAAGCCAGTTTTGATCTTGGTTTGGAACAAAGTCTGACCGGTCGCGGTCTGGTTGCATTGCAGCGTTTTACTCACTGGATGGATGAGATAGCCCGTCAGGTTGAACAGGAACCTTTGCTGGCTGTGCGTGATTTACTGCATGGTATGGATTATGAAAGTTGGTTGTACGAAACATCACCGAGTCCGAAAGCAGCTGAAATGCGGATGAAAAATATTAATCAACTATTTACTTGGATGAGTGAAATGTTGGAAGGTGATGAACTGAATGAACCAATGAATTTACTTCAGGTGGTAGCACGTTTCACATTGCGGGATATGATGGAGCGTGGTGAAGATGGTGAGGAGTTTGATCAGGTTCAATTGATGACTCTGCATGCCTCTAAAGGGCTGGAGTTTCCATATGTATTTCTGGTCGGTATGGAAGAAGGGTTATTACCTCATCAGAGCAGTATTGATGAAGACAATATTGATGAAGAGAGACGGCTGGCTTATGTGGGAATCACCCGTGCACAACGGGAGTTATTCTTCACCTTATGTAAAGAACGTCGTCAATATGGTGAATTGATCCGTCCAGAACCAAGCCGTTTTTTACATGAGTTGCCACAGGATGATTTGCATTGGCCAAAAGATAAAAAAGTGGTGACTGCTGAAGAGAGAATGCAGAAAGGACAATCACGTATTGCAGATATCAAGTCACGTTTAGGGCTTGGGCAGAAAAATAAGCAGTAAAAAATACATATAAGTTCCCTATGTTACAGAGAGACGGCGAAATGTGATTTAGTTCAGATTTTAGCCGCCTAATTCTTGTTCTTGCAAAACAAGCGGCCATTGAACATGGTTTTGCCACTGAATTTCTTGCTGTAAAGACTCCGCTCGTAGAGGATGTTGCATTAGCCAACCATGAGGTAAGGTGATCATCAATTCTTCCCCCCTCACTTTTAAACGCAGAGCAGAAAAGGTGTCCTCTCGGTGATGACTGGCTAATATAATAGCTAATCGCAATAGACGGCATAAACGTTGGGCCTGTATCAGAGGCAAAGCATTTTGTTGACTGAAGGAAACCGGATCAATTGTGGCACTCTGGTTCTTTAGCAATGTGGCTAATAGCTGTTTTTGTGCGGGAGTATAGCCGGGAAGATCGAGGTAACTGATAAGATAGGCTGCGTGCGATGGAGCCTGATGGAAGTCAACACTCAGGCCAATTTCGTGTATCAGACAAGCACTGAATAATAATTCATGACATCGGCTATCAAGTTCCCAAGGTTTAGCAATCTGTTGTAAGAAGTGTCCAGCCAACTGTTTGACTCGTTGAGATTGCTCAACTTCTAACTGAAAGCGGCGCTGTATATTACGTAAGGTTCTGATGCGAATATCTTGTTCTATCGGTAAATCCAGCATGCCGTAAACAAGACCTTCCCGTAAAGCGCCGCCAGCCAGAGTCATACTTTCAATATTTAATGCCTGGAAAATAGCTATCAGGATAGCAAGACCGCTTGGGAAAACCAGTGCCCGTTCCAGCGTCAATCCTTCGATTTCCAATTCTTCCAGCTTACCGCATTCAATTGCTTTATGTCTGAGTTCCTGGAGTTTTGGCAAAGTAATCAGCTCATCCATACCTTGGGCAATCATGATTTCTTGCAGTGCCTGAACTGTGCCGGAAGCTCCGACGCAAATCTGCCAGCCTTGTTCTATAAGCTTTGAAGCAACAGGTTTCAGCGTTTCATGTGCGGCAGCTTCGGCTTTGGCAAAGTTTTCTTCCGTCAGGCTACGATCATTAAAGTAACATTCAAGCCAAGTAACACAGCCCATGCTCAGGCTGGATAACTGATTAGCCTTTGCTCCATTTCCTGTGATCAGTTCTGTACTTGCACCGCCAATATCGACAACCAAGCGTTTTTCAGGGCCGCCGGTCGTATGAGCAACCCCTTGATAAATAAGCCTAGCTTCGTCTTCGCCACTGATTACTGTAACTGGGCAACCAAGTATTTCTGATGCTTTTTTCACAAACTCACCAGCATTTCCGGCGATACGCAAAGTTGCTGTAGCAACGACGCGGATTTGTGATGGCGGTATATCCTGTAAGCGTTCAGAGAAAACTCTGAGGCATTGCCAACCTCTCTCCATTGCTTGCTGGGATAAATAGTTATTTTTATCCAGTCCGGCGGCTAACCTGACTTTACGTTTGATTCGAGCTAGTATCTGCATACTGCCGGATATTTCACGCACGACCAGCATATGAAAACTGTTTGAACCCAGGTCAATAGCCGCATAGAGAGAAGAGGAACTCAACATCATTTAATTTAACCTGAACGTTTACGGTTATTACGCGGTGTATTGTTACGATGCGACAAATTATTTCGACGCTGATGGTTCCCTGAACGCGAACGATGGCGGCGTTTAGGAACCGGTAAATCTTTCAGCAATGCATTACTGTTATATTTACTGACAGGGATTTGGTGCTGAATATAATTTTCGATTGCTGGCAGGTTCAGAGCATATTCTTCACAGGCCAGGCTGATAGAGTGGCCACTTTCACCTGCACGTCCGGTACGGCCAATGCGGTGAACATAATCTTCGCAGTCATCTGGTAAGTCATAGTTAAAAACATGAGTTACGGATGGAATGTGCAATCCACGAGCTGCCACGTCAGTTGCAACCAGAATATCAATATTGCCCTTGCTGAATTCTTCCAGAATACGTAACCGTTTTTTCTGTGCAACATCACCAGTTAGCAAACCAACGCGATGCCCGTCAGTAGCAAGATGGGCCCAGATATCTTCACAACGATATTTAGTATTGGCGAAAATAATGCAGCGATCGGGCCATTCTTCTTCCAATAACGTTTGAAGCAGACGCATCTTCTCTTCATTAGAAGGATAAAACAGCTCTTCGCGGATACGGTGCCCCGTTTTCTGTAGCGGTTCCACTTCTACATATTCTGCATGATTCATTTGCTCAAATGCCAGTTCTCGGACTCGGTAAGACAGAGTGGCAGAAAACAGCAGGTTCATGCGTTCATTTGCAGGTGGCATCCGACGGAATAGCCAGCGGATATCTTTGATAAAACCCAGATCGTACATACGATCAGCTTCATCAAGCACCATAACCTGAATGGCATTCAGATTAATATGCCCTTGTTTGGTATAGTCGATCAGACGTCCGGTTGTGCCGATGAGAATGTCAACACCGGATTCCAGCACTTTCAGCTGTTTGTCATAACCATCGCCACCATAGGCAAGACCCATCTTTAATCCCGTTGTTTGTGCCAGATCTTCTGCATCAGAGTAAATCTGTACGGCTAGTTCGCGGGTAGGGGCCATAATCAGCGCTCTTGGCTGATTGGTTTGACGCCCCTTTGTTGTGGGATGAGTCAGTAAATAATGAAAAGCAGACGCTAAAAATGCTAGTGTCTTCCCGGTACCAGTTTGCGCTTGCCCCGCGACATCACGACCTTCGACAGTGAAAGGTAATGTCAGTGCCTGTATAGGCGTACAATTAGAAAACCCCTTGTTATCAAGAGCTTCTATGACTCTGGGGTGCAAGGCGAAGTCGGAAAACTTCTTTTCTGTCAAGTGTGTTTTACTCATAGTGTGGTAGAATATCAGTTAACCGTTGTTTTACGGAAGTGTATCCTCTGAAATAAAAGCAACCTTATATCAGTAATGTTACACTAGCATGGTAAAAAATTATTCTTTGGAGTAAAAAATGAGCGATAAAATTATTCATTTGAGTGATGATAGCTTTGATGCTGATGTTCTGAAAGCAGCGGGTCCAGTTCTTGTCGATTTTTGGGCGGCATGGTGTGGTCCATGTAAAATGATTGCACCTATTTTAGATGAAATTGCACCGGAATATTTAGGTAAACTGACGATTGCAAAACTGAACATTGATGATAACCCGGCAACTGCTCCTAAGTATGGTATCCGCGGTATTCCTACGCTACTACTGTTTAAAGACGGTCAGGTAGCAGCCACCAAAGTGGGGGCATTGTCAAAAACTCAGTTGAAAGAATTTTTGGATGCTAATCTCTGATTGAAGTGAGATCACACTAATACCGGACGTTTGGCGTATATCACTATTTATTTCATTGACCGCTAGACGTCCGTAAAGAAGCGTGATAAGTTAGCGCCACTGCTTGTATCACATACCTCATGTTAGAAGTATGTTGCATACTGAACAATCTGTAGTGTCTGATAAGTCTGTTATCTCTGGATAGTCTAAAATATCCAATGGGTTATGCAGGAATAATCTGGTGTATAACTCATTACGTTGAGATAGTTTTTTTATAGAAATCAGTAATGTTTCGGCATTATCTCAACAGCGTTTTTGACAGCCTGTCAGTCTTATTTGAGCTCAATCTTGGTACTTCAAATTATTACCTTTTTATATAAATGATGTATTAAAGGTCTTATTTGTTTTTGTACAAAATAAACAGGCATCGATGACGCTGCCATACTATTCACGTTCATAGTTCGAGATATACCCCGAGTTAAAGAACCCACCATTATGAATCTTACCGAATTAAAGAATACGCCGGTATCTGAACTGATTACACTCGGCGAAAATATGGGGCTGGAAAATCTGGCCCGTATGCGTAAACAAGATATTATCTTCTCTATCCTTAAGCAGCATGCGAAAAGCGGAGAAGATATCTTCGGTGACGGTGTGCTGGAGATATTGCAGGATGGATTTGGATTCCTCCGTTCAGCAGACAGCTCCTACCTTGCCGGTCCCGATGATATCTACGTCTCTCCCAGCCAAATCCGCCGTTTTAACCTCCGTACCGGTGACACAATTTCAGGTAAAATCCGCCCACCTAAAGAAGGTGAGCGCTATTTTGCACTGTTGAAGGTTAACGAAGTTAACTTTGATAAACCAGAAAATGCCCGCAGCAAAATTCTTTTTGAAAACTTAACTCCTTTGCATGCGAATAACCGCTTGCGGATGGAGCGTGGTAATGGTTCCACTGAGGATCTGACGGCTCGTGTTCTGGATCTGGCGGCACCAATTGGTCGCGGACAACGTGGTCTTATTGTTGCTCCACCAAAAGCGGGTAAAACTATGTTGCTGCAAAATATCGCAGCTAACATTGCTCATAATCATCCGGATTGTGTATTGATGGTACTTCTGATTGATGAACGTCCGGAAGAAGTCACTGAAATGCAACGTTTGGTGAAGGGTGAGGTTATTGCTTCTACTTTTGATGAGCCGGCTTCCCGTCACGTTCAGGTGGCAGAGATGGTCATTGAGAAAGCTAAGCGTCTGGTTGAACATAAAAAAGACGTTATTATCCTGCTTGATTCTATTACTCGTCTGGCACGTGCCTATAACACTGTTGTTCCGGCATCCGGTAAGGTACTGACTGGTGGTGTAGATGCTAACGCGTTACATCGTCCAAAACGTTTCTTCGGGGCTGCACGTAATGTAGAAGAGGGTGGAAGCTTGACCATTATTGCTACTGCATTGGTGGATACAGGCTCGAAGATGGATGAAGTGATTTACGAAGAGTTTAAAGGCACTGGTAATATGGAGTTGCACCTCTCACGTAAAATTGCTGAAAAGCGCGTCTTCCCTGCTATCGATTACAACCGTTCCGGTACACGTAAAGAAGAGTTACTTACCACATCTGAAGAGCTACAAAAGATGTGGATTCTTCGCAAAATTATTCACCCAATGGGAGAAATTGATGCGATGGAGTTCCTTATCAATAAATTGGCTATGAGTAAAACAAACGACGATTTCTTTGACATGATGAAACGCTCGTAGTTTTTAACTTGGTTCATGATGATTTTTCAACGCCACAGTTCTGTGGCGTTTTTTGCATCTGGTGCTATAGCACCATATAGATATGGTATGTATTTTGCATGAAACTTATATACTGCCATTTTCCAATAAGCGTCGTAGATTATGATGTAAAGGTTATTAATTTTTCTACAGTAAAGAAAAGTATCCTCACAAAATGGAGAATTTATGGGGTTGGTTCCTGGCCAGAAAAACCATGTGGCTGTGGATGATAAATAACCAGGTTATATTTGTTTTTCACGGAGAGTTTTTATCGTGAATATTCCCAGTATGAGTATTGAAATTTTTTGCATTTTTCTGTTTTCGTTTGCGTTTCTGTTTATGGCGCGTATCGCAGGAAGGAAAATTGGCCTCGTTGATAAACCCAATTATCGCAAGCATCATCAGGGACTAGTGCCTCTGGTTGGTGGGATAACTGTATTTGCTGGTATCTGTTTTGCTTTTGTTATAACAAACGAGTTTATACCTCATAAATGGCCGTACTTAATTTGTGCCACTGTACTGGTATTTGTTGGTGCATTGGATGATCGTTTTGATATCAGCGTTAAGGTCCGGGCAACTATTCAGGCTCTGGTTGGTATTGCAATGATGTATTTTGCTGGCCTGAAATTAAATAGCCTTGGCTATGCTTTTGGTCCTTGGGATATGAATCTTGGGCCATTCAGTTATGTTGTGACGCTATTTGCTGTTTGGGCTGCTATTAATGCATTCAATATGGTTGATGGGATAGATGGACTATTAGGTGGATTATCTTGTGTCTCTTTCGGTGCTTTGGGGATCTTACTGTATCGAAGTGGTAACACGGCACTGGCATTATGGTGTTTTGCATTTATTGCGGCCATTCTTCCTTATATTCTGCTCAATCTTGGTTTCTTAAGCCAACGTTTCAAAGTATTTATGGGTGATGCGGGCAGTACACTGATTGGTTTTACCATTATCTGGCTACTTATTGAATCTACTCAGGGGAATGAACCTTCTGTGAAGCCAGTTACTGCATTGTGGATTATTGCCATTCCCTTAATGGATATGGTTGCCATCATGTACCGTCGCTTGCGTAAAGGAATGAGCCCATTTTCTCCAGATAGACAACATATTCACCACCTGATTATGCGGTCTGGATTTTCATCACGTCAGGCATTTGTTTTGATCACTGTTGCTGCGGCTTTGTTCGCGGCTGCCGGAATGATTGGAGAATGGTTGGAGTTTGTTCCTGAATGGGTAATGTTGGCATTGTTCTTGCTTGCATTTATGTTGTATGGCTATTGCATCAAACGTGCATGGCGGGTGGCTCGTTTCATTAAACGGCAAAAACGTCGTATACGCTATTCTGCTAACCATTAAACATCTATCAACAGAGGTTTTGTGCAGTGATAAAATCAGAAACGAAATCTATTCAAGATCAACAGATTCTGGAGCATGAGCTGGATATCGGAGCCTTGTGTAGTGCTCTATGGCGTGGAAAAATATGGATTGTCGTACTGGCAATAATCTTCGCTGCTATAGCTCTGGGAGCATCTTATCTGATGCAACAAAAATGGAGTGCAACGGCAACCATTGACTTGCCTACGACTAATCATTTGGGTAGTTATTATTCTCGGCAGCAGTTTTTACGCAACTTGGATACTCACATTAACGTTTCACAGGAAACTCAGTTACCGTCTATTCCAGAAGAAGCTTATAAAGAACTTGTCACTCAGCTCGCGGCATATGATACCCGCCGTGAATTTTGGTTAAAGTCTGATTACTACAAGCAACATAAGGAGGGTGATGCCAGAGCAGATGCAGCTTTACTGGATGAGTTAATCAATAATATTCAGTTCATTCCTCATGATGATAAAAAAGTGCTGAATGACAGTATCAAACTGACAGCAGAATCTTCTGTACAAGCAAATCAACTCTTACGCCAATACATTGCTTTTGCTAACAGTCGCGCGAGTACTCATTTGAATAATGAAGTAAAAGGTGCATGGGCTATCCGTACTCAATCTATGAACGCATTGGTTAAGCGGCAAGAAATAGTTGCTAAAGCGGTTTATAACCGTGAAATGAATGTGTTGCAACAATCCTTGAAGATTGCAGAAAAGCAAGGGATTCGGCGCAATCAAACTGACACACCGATAGATCAGTTGCCTGATTCAAAAATGTTTATGCTAGGTGCGCCGTTGTTACAGGCTCAGCTTGAAACTTTGGAAGCAACGGGTCCTGATTATGATGTGGACTATGACCAGAATATTGCGATGTTAGCGACATTGAATGTTCACCCGATATTGCAGGATCAATTCCAGACTTATCGTTATCTGAGAACCCCTGAAGAGCCTGTTACCAGAGACAGCCCACGTAGAATGTTTATTGTCATCATGTGGGGCGCGGTTGGCACTTTAGTTGGTGCCGGAATAGCACTGGTACGGCGTTCGCGTAAGTAACCAAATAGTTATAGAAGTGACTGCTTTTGAAAAATATTTTTCGCAACTCCAGAAGCAGAAATAAATAGTATTAAAGAGTGTTTTTGCAGGAAGATCTGCAAGTTACTGACCAATAAGAGAGTCACTGTGAAAGTGTTGACTGTGTTTGGTACCCGGCCAGAAGCCATCAAGATGGCTCCGCTGGTACATGCGCTGGCAAAGGATGAAGCCTTCGAAGCGAAAGTATGTGTCACTGCCCAACACCGGGAAATGTTGGATCAGGTATTACATCTTTTTGAGATTACTCCCGATTTTGATCTCAATATTATGAAATCAGGGCAAGATTTAACGGATATTACGTGTCGTATTCTGGAGGGATTAAAGCCTGTTTTGGCCGAATTTAAGCCTGATGTTGTGTTGGTTCACGGTGATACAACAACAACTATGGCAACCAGTTTAGCTGCGTTCTACCAGCGTGTCCCTGTCGGTCATATTGAAGCTGGACTGAGAACCGGCGATCTCTATTCCCCTTGGCCAGAAGAGGCAAACCGTAAGATTGCTGGGCACTTGGCAATGTACCATTTCGCTCCGACGGAAAACTCTCGTAAGAATTTGCAGAAAGAATCGATTGCAGATAATCAGGTTTTTGTCACGGGTAATACCGTGATTGATGCGTTGTTGTGGGTACGCGATCGAATAATGAATGACGAGATTATGCGGAGTAAGTTGGCGGAACACTACCCGTTTATTGATACCAATAAAAAAATGATTCTGGTAACAGGCCATCGTCGTGAAAGTTTTGGTGGTGGATTTGAACGAATTTGCGAAGCTTTGGCACAGATAGCCCGTACTCATCCAGAAGTTCAGGTAGTTTATCCGGTTCATTTGAACCCAAATGTTTGTGAGCCGGTAAAGCGCATTTTGCATAATATAGATAATATCATGCTTATAAAACCACAGGATTATTTGCCATTCGTCTATCTGATGAACCATTCCTATATGATCCTGACGGATTCTGGTGGCATTCAGGAAGAGGCTCCTTCTTTGGGAAAGCCGGTTTTAGTGATGCGTAATACTACTGAGCGGCCAGAAGCGGTGGATGCCGGAACGGTACGGCTGGTAGGAACAGACACAAGAACTATCGTAGAAGAGGTGACACGATTGTTGACAGACGATGTTGCCTATCAGCAAATGAGTCGTGCTCATAATCCTTACGGGGATGGTGATGCCTGTCAACGTATTCTCGATGCTTTGAAAAAAATCAGGTGACATTATGAGTTTTGAAACTATTTCTGTTATCGGTCTTGGGTATATCGGCTTACCCACTGCGGCAGCGTTTGCATCCCGTAATAAGAAAGTCATAGGCGTCGATGTTAATCAGCACGCGGTGGAAACGATTAATCGTGGCGCAATTCATATTGTAGAACCGGATCTGGACAAGGTGGTGAAAACGGCTGTGGAAGAGGGTTACCTAAAAGCAGTGACTTCTCCGTTACCAGCAGATGCTTTTTTGATAGCTGTTCCAACTCCTTTTAAAGGGGATCATGAACCGGATATGAAGTATGTGTGTTCTGCAGCTGAATCAGTGGCGCCCATTCTGAAAAAAGGCGATCTGGTGATTTTAGAATCTACTTCACCAGTAGGTGCGACGGAACAGATGGCAGAATGGTTGGCAGCGACGCGTCCCGATTTGACTTTTCCTCAGCAGGTAGGTGAGGAATCTGATATTGATATTGCTTACTGCCCTGAACGCGTGTTACCAGGCCAGGTTATGGTTGAATTGATTAAGAATGACCGTGTTGTTGGCGGCATGACACAAAAATCTTCAGCCAGAGCCAGCGAGCTGTATAAAATTTTCCTTGAAGGTGAATGTGTTATCACTAACTCAAGGACAGCAGAAATGTGTAAGCTGACAGAAAATAGCTTTCGAGATGTAAACATTGCATTTGCTAACGAACTTTCCCTGATTTGTGCTGATCAAGGTATCGATGTGTGGGAACTTATCAGTTTGGCAAACCGCCATCCCCGAGTAAATATTCTTCAGCCAGGGCCTGGTGTGGGTGGTCACTGTATTGCTGTTGATCCGTGGTTCATTGTTTCCCAAAACCCGGAACAATCACGTCTTATACATACAGCACGTTTGGTTAATGATGGAAAGCCCTTGTGGGTTGTGGATCAAGTAAAAGCCGCTGTTGCGGACTGTTTGGCTGAAAGTGGAAAACGCGCTGGAGAAGTGAAAATTGCTTGTTTGGGTTTGGCGTTTAAACCAAATATTGATGATTTACGTGAAAGCCCAGCTGTGCATATCACCCGTATGATTGCGCAATGGCATGCAGGTGAGACATTGGTTGTAGAGCCTAATGTTCATGAATTACCCGCTTATTTAAAGGAAATAGTTCAACTGGTTAACTTGGAGAAAGCTTTGGAAGAAGCCGATATCCTGTTGATGCTGGTGGACCATAATCAGTTTAAAGCGGTAAATGGTTATGACATTAAACAGAAATGGATTGTGGATACAAAAGGAGTCTGGCGTTGAGACGTATTCTAATCACAGGTGGAGCGGGTTTTATTGGTTCTGCTGTTGTGCGACATGTTATTGATAATACAGAAGACAGTGTAGTTGTGGTTGATAGCTTAACTTATGCTGGCAATCTAGAATCTCTTGCCTCGGTTGCGGATAGCTCACGCTATGCTTTTGAACAGGTTAATATTTGCCAGCGTGAAGCGCTGGACCGGGTGTTTGAGCAGTATCAACCGGATTGTGTGATGCATCTGGCGGCAGAAAGTCATGTGGATCGCTCTATTGATGGCCCTGCGGCCTTTGTCGAAACGAACATTGTTGGTACTTATGTTTTGCTAGAAGTTGCTCGAGCTTTCTGGCAAAAATTGAGTAAAGAGAAACAGGCCGCTTTCCGTTTTCATCATATTTCAACAGATGAAGTGTATGGTGATTTACATGGTGAGGATGGTTTCTTTACCGAAGAAACACCTTATGCACCAAGCAGCCCATATTCAGCGTCCAAGGCATCTAGTGACCATCTGGTAAGAGCATGGCACCGAACTTATGGTTTGCCGACAATTATCACTAATTGTTCAAATAATTATGGTCCTTACCACTTCCCGGAAAAATTGATACCGTTGGTGATTTTGAACGCATTAGCGGGCAAGTCCCTGCCAGTATATGGCGAAGGGAAGCAAATTCGTGATTGGCTGTATGTGGAAGATCATGCTAGGGCGCTTTATCTTGTTGTAACAACAGCAGGACCGGGTAAAACCTACAATATCGGCGGTCATAATGAACGAAAAAATATTGATGTGGTTTGCGCAATTTGTGAATTGCTGGAAGAGTTTTGCCCAGAGAAGCCAGCAAATATTGCTTATTATCGTGATTTGATTACTTATGTTACAGATCGTCCTGGTCATGATATGCGCTATGCCATTGATGCGGCGAAAATTGAGCATGAGTTGGGCTGGAAGCCCCAGGAAACTTTTGAATCAGGTATTCGTAAAACAGTTCAATGGTATCTGGAAAATGAAAACTGGTGGCGCAGAGTTCAGGATGGTTCTTATGCTGGTGAGCGTCTTGGATTAGGTAAAGACTGAGCTACTTTGGAGGTAACATGAAAGGCATTATTCTGGCAGGAGGATCGGGTACTCGGTTGCATCCGATAACACGAGGTGTTTCCAAGCAATTACTGCCGATTTATGACAAACCGATGATTTATTATCCTTTGTCAGTACTGATGCTGGCAGGGATACGCGATGTTTTGATTATCTCCACACCAGAAGATTTACCTTCTTTCCACCGACTACTTGGCAATGGTGATAAATTTGGTATTCGTTTGAGCTATGCAGAACAGCCATCACCGGATGGTTTAGCTCAGGCATTTCTGATTGGTGAAGAGTTCATCAACGGCGAATCCTGTTGCTTGGTATTGGGAGACAATGTTTACTTTGGGCAAGCATTCAGTCCGAAACTGAAGAGTGTCGTTTCCCGTGGAAATGGCGCGACTATTTTTGGTTATCAGGTAATGGACCCTGAGCGATTTGGTGTGGTGGAGTTTGATGACGAGTTTCATGTTCTTTCCATTGAAGAAAAACCAGAAAAACCAAAATCTAACTGGGCAGTAACAGGTCTCTATTTCTATGATAATCAGGTTGTGGACTTTGCCAAACAGGTGAAGCCTTCTGCCCGAGGTGAATTAGAAATTACCAGTATTAACCAGATGTATCTGGATCGTGGTGAACTGAATATTGAACTGTTAGGGCGCGGTTTTGCTTGGTTGGATACCGGCACGCACGATAGTCTGATTGAGGCCAGCACTTTTGTGCAGACTGTTGAGAAGCGTCAGGGTTTTAAAGTCGCCTGTCTTGAAGAAATTGCCTGGCGTAATGGTTGGTTAGATGATGATCACTTAAGAGAAACAGCAAAATCTTTGTCAAAAACTGGTTACGGCCAATATCTGTTGGATCTGCTCCATGTCCGTTCGCGCCAATATTGAACCATTAGAGTGGGATAGCCATTATTTTGGATTCTCCACTGCTCGTCTTGATTTTACACCTGATTCCAAGTTGTTAACTTTATCTCAGTTAGAACAATATTCTTTAGTGCAGGCTAAAGTGCCAGTACAACGGCCAGACATTATTGATGGATTATCGGCATTGGGTTTTTCGCTGGTGGAAGGGGAAGTAGATTTCTCATTAATGATTGGCACAAAAAATGCTTATACTACGAATTGTAGTGATAATCCTGAGACGGAGATGATATCGGCGACACAGCAAGATATTCCCATGTTGAAAGAAGTGGCTTCTAAAGTATTTTCTTCAAGCCGTTTCCGTACCCCTTGGTATCAGCCGCAGGATAGTGGTCGTTTCTATGCTACCTGGGTTGAAAAAGCGGTGTTGGGTACATTTGATCATCAATGTTTACTGGTAAATGGAGATAATGGGCAACCCGCAGGGTTTGTTACTTTGCGGGAGTTAGAGAAAGGCCAGGCCCGCATGGGATTGCTGGCGGTGTTTCCAGGAAATACCGGTTGTGGAATTGGTTCAAAATTAATGTCGACGGCGCAACAGTGGTGCCAGTACCATCAAATACAACGATTAAGAATCGCGACACAAACCAGCAATATCGCTGCTTTGCGTCTTTATAAACGCAGTGGTGCATTTGTTGAAAGCACTGCTTATTGGTTATACCGGGGGCGAAATGATTCCATTTAACAGACCGCCAGTAGTCGGCACTGAATTAGATTATATGAAGCAGGCAATAGCGAGCGGTAAGCTTTGCGGGGATGGTGGTTTTACCAAACGTTGTGAAGAGTGGATGGAACAACATTTCAATTGCTTGAAAGCTCTATTGACACCATCCTGCACAGCTTCGCTAGAAATGGCGGCTATTTTGCTAAATATTCAGCCCGGTGATGAGGTTATCATGCCGAGTTTCACTTTCGTTTCTACTTCGAACGCATTTGTACTGCGGGGAGCAACGATTGTTTTTGTGGATATCCGTCCGGATACCATGAATATTGATGAAACTAAAATCGAAGCAGCGATTACAGACAGAACACGTGCGATTGTTCCTGTTCATTATGCGGGTGTGGCTTGTGAAATGGATGCAATCATGGCCCTGGCAGAGAAATATAATCTGTTTGTAGTGGAAGATGCAGCGCAGGGCGTAATGTCCACTTATAAAGGCCGCGCATTGGGAACTCTTGGACACATCGGTTGTTACAGTTTCCATGAAACCAAGAACTATTCTTCTGGTGGTGAAGGTGGTGCAATACTTATTAATGACAAATCACTGATCTCCCGTGCGGAAATTGTCCGTGAAAAAGGTACTAACCGCAGCCAGTTTTTCCGTGGTCAGGTCGATAAATATACCTGGCGTGATATTGGTTCCAGTTATCTGATGTCAGAACTTCAGGCTGCTTATTTGTGGGCACAACTTGACGCTGCTGAGAAAATCAATGAACGTCGTCTTGCCTTGTGGGATACCTATTATCAAGCGTTAAAACTTTTGGCTGATGTTGGTCGTCTGACATTGCCTGTAATACCTGAAGGATTGGAGCATAATGCCCATATGTTCTATATCAAGCTGAAAGATATTGGGGAACGCTCTGCATTCAATAGCTATATGAACGATGCAGGTGTACTAACGGTATTCCATTATGTTTCTCTGCACAGTAGCCCAGGTGGTGAGAAATTTGGTCACTTCCATGGAGAAGATCGCTTCACTACTAGTGAAAGTGAGCGCTTGGTACGTTTGCCAATGTTTTACAACATAACAGAGACTGAGCAACAAGCTGTTATCAAACATATCAAGGAATTCTTTGCCTGATATGTCACTGGCTAAAGCATCGGTATGGACTGCTGGCTCTACACTGATAAAGATCGGTGTGGGGCTTTTGATTGTTAAATTACTGGCAGTTGCTTTCGGTCCCAGTGGTGTTGGGCAGGCGGGTAATTTCCGTCAACTTATTACCGTGCTGGGGGTATTGGCAGGAGCAGGTATTTTTAATGGTGTGACTAAATATGTTGCTGAATATCAGCAGCAACCGGAAAGGCTGCGTGCGGTATTAGGAACGTCTTCTGCCATTATCTTGGGATTTTCCACGCTGTTGGCAGTAATTTTTTTGTTGTTCAGTGGATCAATCAGTATTGGATTATTTGGTCATCAAGATTATGAACCCGTTGTGCAGGCGCTTGCATTTATTCAAATGGGTATTGCCAGTGCCAACTATTTTCTGGCTATTTTGAAAGGATACAGGGATGCTCTGGGGAATGCCCTGGCTATTATTCTTGGTAGTTTAATTGGCGTGATGGCTTATTATCTTTGCTTTACTCTTGGAGGGTATGAAGGTGCTTTGGCTGGTTTGGCTTTAGTGCCAGCACTGATAATATTTCCTGCAGGGCTGATGCTTTGGTATCGCAACGTGGTTCCGTTATCAGATCTTAAGCCTATGTGGGATAAGGTACTCGCTAGTCAACTCGGCAAATTTACCCTTATGGCTTTGTTGACTTCTATTACTTTACCAGTTGCTTACATTATGATGCGAAACTTGCTGGCCGCGCATTATAGTTGGGATGATGTGGGTATCTGGCAAGGTGTAAGTAGTATTTCCGATGCTTACCTGCAATTTATTACAGCTTCTTTTAGTGTTTATCTGTTGCCAACACTTTCACGATTACAGGGTAAGGTCGAAATATCAGATGAGATAGTCAAGGCGTTGAAATTTGTTTTGCCAGCGGTGGCTGTTGCGAGTTTTACTGTATGGTTGTTGCGTGATTTTGCCATTTGGTTGCTGTTTTCCGACAAATTTACAGCTATGCGTGATTTGTTTGCTTGGCAGCTGGTTGGTGATGTCTTGAAAGTGGGCGCCTATGTTTTTGGTTACTTAGTGATTGCCAAAGCTGCGTTGCGTTTTTATGTGCTAACTGAGGTTAGTCAGTTTTTGTTGCTTACTGGTTTTTCCCACTGGCTTATTCCTGCTAATGGAGCGTTAGGCGCAGCACAAGCCTATATGACAACTTATATTGTTTATTTCACCCTTTGTTGTGGTGTATTTCTTATTTACCGCAGGCGAGCATGACTACCCTAATTCACGTTCTGGGATCTGATATCCCGCATCACAATCGAACGGTATTACGCTTTTTTAATGATGTCTTAGCGCAAGAAATGGGTTTTTCGGCTAAACCAAAGTTTATGGTGGTGACCAGGAATCGAGCTTCTCTGGATGATTGTCCGGAGTTGGATATGACATTTTTTGACAGTAAAAAAGCTCTGGCGCAGGCGGTTACTGCTAAAGCGCAGTCAGACAGAGCTTGCCGGTTTTTTTTTCATGGTCAATTTAATACAGGTTTATGGTTGGCACTGTTGTCAGGAAAAATTAAACGCAATCAATTTTGGTGGCATGCTTGGGGAGCAGATTTGTATGAAGATTCTCGCCAGTTGAAATTCCGCCTGTTTTATTTTCTACGTCGTTTGGCGCAGAATCGAGTGGAACATGTATTTGCGACTCGTGGGGATTCACATTTTTATTCTCAGCATCATCTGAAGGTACCAACATCGTTGCTTTATTTCCCAACCAGAATGGAGCCAGCTTTGACGATGGTAGAAAAAACACCTTCTGACGATAACAGAATGACAATTTTGCTGGGGAACTCCGGTGATCGATCAAACCGACATATCGCCGCACTCAAAGCTATTCATAAGCAATTTGGTGATAAGGTACGAATAGTCATTCCGATGGGTTATCCGGAGAATAATCAGGCTTATATTGATCAGGTTGAGCAAACGGCTTTATCACTGTTTTGCTCAGAAAGTTTGAAAATTATTAAGCAAAAGATGGAATTTGATGACTATCTGGCATTACTGCGTTGTTGCGATTTAGGGTATTTCATATTTGACCGCCAGCAAGGGGTTGGAACAATTTGCCTGTTGATACAATTTGGGGTGCCATTTGTACTTAGTCGTCGAAATCTTTTCTGGCAGGATCTGACAGAACAGCAGGTACCGGTATTTTTCTGCGGCGATCCTTTGGATAGACAATTGATTGCCGAAGCACAACGGCAGATGCTTTCTTTAGACAGGAATACAATAGCTTTCTTCAGCCCGAACGTTGTTGATGGTTGGCGGCAAGCGCTGGCAAAAGTGGCAGGAGAGCAGCAATGAGTTTAACGCAATTTGGCGGATTATTTACTGTTTACCTGATATCACTGGTTTTTATCCTGACGCTAGCTTATCAGGAATTCCGACGTGTACGTTTTAATTTCAATGTGTTCTTCTCATTACTTTATTTGCTGACGTTCTATTTCGGTTTCCCACTGACGTGCTTGCTGGTTTTTCAGTTTGATGTTGAGGTGGTACCAGTAGACTCTTTGTTACATGCTCTGTTGGCTTCAACGTGCTTCTATGCAATTTATTATGTCAGTTATAAAACTCGGCTGAAAAGACCTTCTGGGCAACCCAAAGCACCGGTATTCACCATGAACCGGGTAGAAACTAATTTGACATGGTTACTACTGACATTAGTTGCGGTTGTGACCGTTGGGCTATTCTTCATGCAGAATGGGTTTCTATTGTTTAAATTACAGTCGTATAGTCAGATTTTCTCCAGTCAGGTGTCTGGTGTTGCCTTAAAACGGTTCTTTTACTTCTTTATTCCGGCCATGCTAGTCGTTTATTTCCTGAAGCCGACACAATTACGCTGGCTGTTTTTTCTGATAAGCACGGTTGCTTTCGGGATTTTGACTTATGTGATTGTTGGGGGAACACGGGCTAATATTATTATTGCGTTTGCGCTGTTTCTATTTATCGGCATTGTTCGTGGTTGGATAACATTGTGGATGCTGATAACTGCGGGAGCAGTGGGAATTGTTGGTATGTTCTGGTTGGCTCTTAAACGCTATAGTTTGGATGTTAGTGGTGCAGAAGCGTTTTATACTTTCCTTTATCTCACAAGAGATACTTTCTCTCCGTGGGAAAATTTTGCGTTATTGTTGAATAACTACGACAAAATCGATTTTCAGGGGTTGGCACCGATTATCCGTGATTTCTATGTTTTCATTCCAAGTTGGCTTTGGCCAGGACGCCCTGATGCTGTGTTGAATTCTGCAAATTACTTTACTTGGGAAGTGTTAGATAACCACTCCGGCTTGGCAATTTCCCCAACTTTAATAGGATCTTTGATTGTTATGGGGGGAGTGCTGTTTATTCCGGTTGGTGCGATTGTTGTTGGGTTGATAATTAAGTGGTTTGACTGGATTTATGAGTTGGGGAAACAGGAGACTAATCGTTATAAGGCTGCTATTTTGCAGGCATTTTGCTTCGGAGCGATCTTCAACATGATAGTTCTGGCTCGTGAAGGGTTGGATTCATTTGTTTCCCGAGTGGTGTTTTTCTGTATTATTTTTGGTTTATGTTTGGTGGTTGCTAAGTTGTTGTATTGGCTGTTTGACAGTGCTGGGCTTATCAGAAAATATTTGACTAGCAACCGGGCCTTATCGCAAAAACGTCCGTTGTAATATTAAGGAAAGAAAATGGAGCGAAACAATATTCCTAAGTATAACATTCGTGGCTTGAATATTTGGGGCTTTCGCGATATGGCGCACTTTCTTGACCATATTTTTCAGCGAGGGCAGGTAAAGACGGGTACTTTGGTTGCAATTAATGCAGAAAAAGTTCTGACAGCGGAAGAAGACAATACTCTGAGTACTTTGTTAGGTGAAGTAGAATATCTGTATGCCGATGGTATCAGCATTGTACGTGCTATCCGCCGTAAATACCTTGATGCTAAAGTTTCTCGCGTAGCGGGGGCAGATTTGTGGGAAGCGATGATGGAACGTGCTGGCAAGGAAGGTACTCCTGTTTTTCTGGTCGGGGGGAAACCAGAGATATTGGAACAAACGGAAAACAAATTACGGACTCAATGGAACGTCAATATTGTTGGCAGCCAGAATGGTTATTTCACACCAGAAGAACGTAATATTGTTTTTGAACGGATTCATGCTAGCGGAGCAGCAATTGTAACAGTTGCAATGGGGTCGCCTAAGCAGGAAATTTTCATGCGCGACTGCCGTAAAATTCATTTCGATGCTCTCTATATGGGGGTTGGTGGTACTTATGATGTATTTACCGGTCATGTAAAACGTGCGCCGAAAGTATGGCAGAACCTCGGGCTTGAATGGTTTTATCGTTTGTTATCACAACCAAGCCGTATCCGTCGCCAGTTTAAGCTATTGAAGTTTTTGGGATATTACTACTTCAATCGTCTGTAAATGTGTTGTCTGCCTGTCGTATAACAATTTGCGACAGGTTGTCAAAAAATTCATTTCACAGCGTTTATATAACCGTTTGATCCTGCCGGGCTTTTACTATCAATACTAATTATTGGGTAATTTTTTATTCCACTGAGTGGAAAAACATGTTTTGATCCCTGCCATTTTTATGGCTGGTCAAAACCAGTTTTGTATATTTTGACTATTACACATTACAACACATAACAATGGACAGGGAATTTATGGCAGATCAACAACAGGGCCTGCAACGAGGTTTAGAAGCCCGTCATATCGAGCTAATCGCATTAGGCGGAACTATTGGTGTCGGTCTGTTTATGGGCTCAGCCAGCACGCTGAAATGGGCGGGTCCTTCTGTTTTGCTGGCTTACATTATTGCCGGAATTTTTGTTTTCTTCATTATGCGTTCCATGGGGGAAATGCTGTTTCTTGAGCCTGTTACGGGTTCTTTCGCTTCTTTTGGGCATAAATATCTCAGCCCATATTGGGGATGCCTGACCGCTTGGGGTTATTGGTTTATGTGGGTGGCAGTAGGGATATCAGAAATAACAGCTATTGGCGTTTATGCCGAGTTCTGGTTCCCTGAACTTCCTCAATGGGTGTCAGCATTAATTGCAGTGGCATTGGTCGCTTTGGCAAACTTGGCGGCGGTACGTCTTTATGGTGAGTTAGAATTTTGGTTTGCCATGATTAAGGTGACCACAATTATCGTGATGATCCTGGTTGGTCTGGCGCTGATATTTTTTGGCATCGGTAATCAATGGCAACCTATTGGATTGGGTAATTTGACTGCTCATGGTGGTTTTTTTGCTGGTAGTTGGCAAGGGTTCTTGTTTGCGCTCTGTATTGTGGTTGCATCTTATCAGGGGGTGGAACTGGTAGGTATCACTGCGGGGGAGGCTAAAAATCCACAGGTTACCTTAAAGAAAGCGATTAACAATATTCTCTGGCGCATCTTGATTTTCTACGTAGGCGCGATTTTCATTGTGGTTACATTATTTCCGTGGACAGAAGTTGGTTCACAGGGTAGCCCGTTTGTGATGACATTTACCAAAGTAGGAATCACTTCAGCAGCAGCCGTGATTAACTTTGTCGTATTGACCGCTGCGCTTTCTGGTTGTAACAGTGGTATGTACAGTGGTGGACGTATGCTCTATGCATTGGCGCAAAATCGACAGTTACCCTCATCACTGACTAAATTGTCAAAGAATGGTGTACCAGTAACGTGTATTGCCATTACGATCTTGTGTTTGATGGTAGGTTCCAGTTTGAATTACCTGATCCCAAACCCACAGGCGGTTTTTGTTTATGTCTACAGTGCTAGTGTCCTGCCGGGGATGGTTCCGTGGTTTGTTATTCTGGTGAGCCAGCTGCGTTTTCGTCAGCACCATCAAGCGGCATTGAAACAACATAATTTCAAATCTATTTTGTTCCCATATGTAAATTATCTGACACTGGCATTTTTATGTTGTGTGTTGGTGGGCATGGCGATTAACCCTGATACCCGTTTTTCACTGTTGGTAGGCGGAGGATTTTTGCTAATAGTGTCGCTTATTTATTGGTTGGTAAGGCTTTTTAGTGTCAGAAAGCTAATAGTCCGATAGATTAATTTGCTGTCATAGCTGGGGTGGTAGAGAAATTAAGAGCTGGCTTTATCAACGAAATGAGCAAGGTGTAATCAAATGCATCATTTCTGAAAAAAAGCACTGGACAGTAGATCATTAAATCCGTACTATCCCCATCCGCAACGGCGTTAAGCGCCCGTAGCTCAGCTGGATAGAGCGCTGCCCTCCGGAGGCAGAGGTCTCAGGTTCGAATCCTGTCGGGCGCGCCATTAATAGCGTGCAAGAGCTGCGGTGGTGTATTTTGCTGTTGTAAGTAGTGAATTATTAAATAGCTGTTATGGTGGCTATAGCTCAGTTGGTAGAGCCCTGGATTGTGATTCCAGTTGTCGTGGGTTCGAGTCCCATTAGCCACCCCATCTTTTTTGTGACACGCGAGGGTGGCGGAATTGGTAGACGCGCTAGCTTCAGGTGTTAGTGTCCTTACGGACGTGGGGGTTCAAGTCCCCCCTTTCGCACCATAAAAAAGAAAAAATTTCGGCGAGTAGCGCAGCTTGGTAGCGCAACTGGTTTGGGACCAGTGGGTCGGAGGTTCGAATCCTCTCTCGCCGACCAGATTCCAGGAAGAACCCTGCATTGCGGGGTTTTTTTGCATTTAACCTTTTTGCCCTTCCACTCTTCCTGTTTCCTTTTTTGCCTCTTATTCGCAACATGCGGTTTGTTGATCTAAGTTGATTGAATCACTCTTTTCTCTGGTATTAACTATTTGTTTTATATTGTAATTTATTATCTTGTTGTATTTTGACGACAATAGATATATTGACTGTCTCAAATAAGAGACTTTTAACATATTGAATTTAAATTAAAAATTTAAAACGCGTGAGGGATTGTCTCAAATAAGAGACAGTTAATGAAGCGAGCTTTATCGTGGTTTGCTTTCTCGTTGTAATAAATGGAGAAATAGCTGATAAAGCGAGGCAGTTATTCACTTGAATAAAAGCTGGCACGTTAAATGCATGCCATAAAAATGTAGATGCTCATCCTATTTCTTATGACAGCATAAGCTTCATAAACCCAGGGATGATGCAGAGCCGATTATCGGTGCCTATTGTCCATGTCACGATGAATAAGATACAGCTGTCTTTTCATCACCGACCGGACTCAACGTTGAGTGAGGCACTATCCGTCTGTAGACCTGATTGTATTTATACACCTATCTTTCTAAGGTAGGTGTTTTTTTGGCCCATCTTTAGGAATATCTTTAATCTATGAACGGTTCAGATATGAATATCTAATATAGGCAAAGCTGAAAATATGATTGCTGGTTTCGCTATAAAATAGGCTTGGTTACTTTTTTAACCTACTTAAAGGGAATATATAAATATCAAGAATGATTGGATGCTTTGGCTGCGGAAAGATGTTGCATGAATCTGCATAGTCGTGCCCACATTGTGGGGCGATGATAAGGGTACATTCTTCTGGTAGTAATAACAGAATTGTGGCGGCATTATTGGCATTTTTTTCTTGGTAGCTTTGGCGCCCATAAATTTTATTTGGGTAAGATAGGCATGGGAATTTTATACCTACTATTTTGCTGGATGTTCATTCCTTCACTTATCTCGTTTATTGAATTTATTATTTATCTCTGCACTTCCGATGAAGATTTCGCCAGAAAATATGGCTAGAAAAATGCCCTCGAATGGGGCATTTTTAGTGAAGTGTGAAAAATGCGAAAAGAATAACGGTAACTGGATAGCGAAGATACCGTGTTATCTGAGCTATTTGCTATGAACTACGTTACTCTTACGCTTCAAAGTTAGCACCAATCCCTCACGGCGAACCTGTGCCGCTTCTTCCGGTTTGCGTAACTTATCCAATGCATCTGCTAGCCAGGCATAATCATGAGCATCGGGGCGTTGAGCTAATGCTGCTTTAAAATCTTTTGTTGCTTTTTCCCATTCTCCGTGGTGTAAAGCAACCTGTCCAAGAGTACTATTCAATAAAGGAGTAGCACCATATTGCTTTAATTGATGGTCCAGTGCTTTTTGTACCGGTTTTGGATCTTCATTTTTCAACCGTGGGATCAGCCGTAGTAAACGTTCATCGTATTGACGTTTTAAACTTTCCAGGATGATCTTTTGTGCAGTTTCATGATCGTCACATTCGATCAAATGTTCAGATATTGCAATTTGCAAAGCCACATTATGACGAATCTTACGGCCTTGATCATGCCACCAACGTTTTAAACCTTCACTGCCTTGTTCTGACATATATTGATTCATCAGACCGATATAGGCTTGTTGACGCAGCTTATGAATTTGTGACTCATCATGCAGATGGATTTTTTCCATTGTCGGTAGTATGTCAATCAGTGACTGGTAAGCCCCTGATCTTGTATAAGCTTGTTCAGCTAGGCGCAACACTTCTGGATGGCGTGAAGCTTGATTCAGTAGTTTGTCCACACCATGGCGGGCCGCATGAATTTCACCTTGCGCTAGTTGAATACGTACACGGGTAATATCCACAGGCAACTGATTGTTGTCTGCGACTTCTGCTGCACGTTCCAGATATTGATTAGTACGGAATTCATCTCCGCGTTGCTGGGCCGCTTCAGCGGCCAGTAAATAGTTGACTACAGGTTGTTCTGCATGATCAGCATTACGGGTCAGCAATTGCTCCACTTGTTTGAAATCACCTTCTGCCAGTTTAATCAGTGCTTCTTTTGTTTGGGCATGGGCACGGCTACGTTTGCGCCCAAGGAACCAACCTCGAGTGCGTGAGCTTGTGCGCATAACTCTGCGGTAGCACCAACCAAGAAAGCAAAGTACTAACTGTAAAAGAACAAATATAATAAACAGACCGGTAACGCTAGTTTCAATATTGTAGTTGTCAGTTTGAATTAGCACATACCCCTGATGACCCGCAGCTATTGGACCAAGCACAATACCAACAATCAGCACAACAAACAGTAACAGGACTTTCAGCATAGCTTAACCCTCCTGATTGATTGCAGAAGATTGGGACAGCAAGCTGCGGACCCGGGTTTGCATCAGTTTTTCCAGTAAAGGCTGGCTTGAAAGATGATCTGGCACAGTAATGGAAATAGGTTGCTGACTCAGTGAATCAATTTCTTCCAGGAATGCTTTAGTATTTGGATCGTTAATATTAAAGTAAGCTCTGACCCAGGTTGAAACCGTTTCCAGTGATTGTTTAAATACTTCTCCTTGATGACGCGGTATTGCCTGAGCTGCAATCAATAAACGGGCGCGGATATTTTCCCGTAGATAGATATCCTGATTTGGTGCCAATAATGGCTCAGCAGCAGTATCACGGCGACGGATAGTAATGAAGTTATCCATAAAGCTGTTCCAGCTTTTGCTCAGATTCTGGCGCCATTCGGATAAGGTGCCGGTCAATTCATGATTGTCTTCATCCATTGGTAAACCATCGGGGGTATTGTCAGCCAGACGCAGGTTGTCTACTTGGTTAGAGAGCTGATTAACCCGCAGGATAATGCCATCAAAATCAACTTGGCTAATGGCGGATAATTCGCTGATGTCCTGTGTAATTGCACGACGAATTTCAATTAGGCTTGGATCATTCATTTCAGCAAGACTGGCATCTGCATTTTTTAGCAGAGCAGCGGCAGTGACGACATCTTGGTCATTCCATAATTTTCGTCCAGCCATTTTGACTAGAAAATCAGCCTGTGCCAGTAGCCAGCTTTTTACATCAGAACTGGATAACGCAGATATTTTGGCCTGTAATTCTTGCAGATGACGATCCAATTGCTCATTTTGTGCGGCTTGTGTGGCAACCTTGCTCGAAGCTTTCGCCTGTTCTTTGAACAGAGCTTCAATACGTTGCTGATCTTGTGATTGTTGATGTTTCAGCGATTCCAGTTGTTGGCGCAGCTCATGGTTCTCTGCACTCAGTAAGTGGCTTTGCTGTTGTCCGTAGTAATAAAGGCCACCACCGATTGCCAGAATAATTGCAATAGTAATAATGTTTCTCAGAACGCCAGAACGTTTTTGCTTCTGAGGCTCTATTCCGGGCTGTTGCGGGGGTTCAACCTTTTCTATTACTTTTTCAATTGTCTCGGCGGACTGTTTTTGTTCCGTCATAGTGGGTATCCCATGTCAGTTTATTCTAGGGCCTGAATTAAGGCATCATTATCTGCACTTTTAGCAACTTTGACATCTTGCCAGCCCAAATTCCGGGCGGTATGTGCAAGACGTTCGCTTACCACAATAAGATGGCAATTCAATAACCACCTGTTTCGATCACTGTCGGGTATTAAGTTGTATAACAATTGCAGTATTTCGCCGCTGGTTACAACTAAAGTTTTTACCCCATATCTTTGCCAGCGGGCGCTGAATTCTGCTGCCGAGTAATCTACTCGCTGGCGAAAATAACATTCACAATAATTAACTGTGGCACCTCTTTCTGTCAAAGTTTGGGCAATAAGTTCACGCCCGCCATTTCCTCTGAGCAGCAAAGCTTGTTTATTTTCAACCTGATATAATGAGGGTAGTTCTAGCAGGATTTCGCTGGTTTCGCCCTCTGATGGCCAGGCAATATTTATACCAGTCAGTTGATGAAAAGCCAGAGCGGTTGATCTGCCAATAGCATAATAAATCAGCTTGTCTGGCCATGATAGATTAATTTGATTTAACTTTGAGTTTGCATAATGCACTGCATTTTTTGACAGCAGAAATACCATATCACCGGTATTCAGATGGCAAAGTTTTTCAGCCAGTTGTGACAGTTCTGAACCTGGGCGAATATCGATTAAAGGTGCGCTGAAAGCAGTTTTGCCCGCAGCCTGTAATCTTCTAACTAATTCTTCTCCGGCAGGAGAAGGGCGTGTTACCAGAATGCTCATGTAGGGGGATTGCCTTGATAAACTTCCGCCAGAATTTCTCTTGCTCCCCGCTCCAACAATTCTTTGGCCAGTTCAACGCCTGCTTGACATGCATCTTTGGGTAAAACTGTCCGCTCGCCACGAATAATAACGCTGCCATCTGGCGCTCCAACCAATGCTCGCAGCCAGATTTTTCCATCCTGCCAGATGGCATAGCTACCTATTGGTACCTGACAGCCTCCTTCCAGACGGGTGTTCATTGCTCGTTCGGCAAGAACACAGATTTCTGTATCATAGTGGTTTAATGGTGCTAGTAGAGTTCGTGTTTGCTGGTCGTCAAGGCGGCATTCAATCCCCACGGCTCCCTGACCAACGGCAGGTAATGACTGTTTTGCGGATAATGGTGTACGGATACGGTCATGCAATTCTAACCTTTTCAATCCTGCAACAGCGAGAATGATAGCATCGTAATGACCATTATCCAGCTTACTCAGACGGGTTCCAACATTACCTCGAAGGTCACGGATAATCAGGTCAGGGCGTAATTCACGGAGTTGACACTGACGGCGTAAGCTTGATGTACCAACAATGCTGCCTGTTGGCAGTTTATCGAGAGAGTGATATTTGACAGAAACAAAAGCATCACGTGGATCATCACGTTTGCAAATAGTGACTAATCCTAACCCTTCGGGAAAAGAGATGGGTACATCTTTCATCGAATGAACGGCGATGTCCGCCCGACCTTCAAGCAGAGCTAGTTCAAGTTCTTTGACAAATAGCCCCTTACCACCCACTTTTGCCAGAGGTGTGTCCAGAATGATGTCTCCTTGGGTTACCATGGGAACCAGTTGAACTGCCAGATCTGGATGAAATTGTTGCAATTTTTTCTGAACATATAATGCTTGCCACATAGCCAGAGGGCTTTGGCGGGTTGCGATACGGATAGTTTTAGTTGACATAGATGCTTGTATTTTTCAGGCTTTGCAGTTGTCATATAGATGAAAAACATAATACTTGTTTTAACACTTCAACAGTTTTTTTTCCAGCTAAGACCTGGGAAGATAATATACAGATTATATTAAAA
>NZ_LJCS01000028.1:0-54690 GCF_001280945.1 Photorhabdus heterorhabditis
CTTTCCGGTAGTCACTGCGAAATTCCGCTGCCGCTTCCCGCAACTGCTTCTGGGCGATTTCCGGGTCAAAATCCGGCACACCGGGTACTAACACCGGCGGTTCCTTACCGCCGCTAATAATGTATTCCAGTCGCTGGGCTTTCCGTTTCTTTGACACAGCATCCTGCCTGTCTTTCCTCGCCTGTTCACTCTGCGCATAATGCGCCTTATCCGCGTCACGGTTAGGGGCGGCAAGAAAAAACGGTGTACTGAGTAGCCTCCCATTGGCGTAGCGTTCGATACGCCAGGCGGTCAGCCAGTCCATCTGGTTTTTCATGGCCTGCTCCAGCGCCACAGCTGACCGTACCGGTTCAAAGCGGGCAGCCTCTTCGGCAGACAGCGGTTGTTCCGGCATATCAAGTCCCAAAGTGACTTTGCGCCAGGCGTTGAAGCGCTCAGATAATGTTGCTGAAACAAAAAATTCGGAGCCAAGGTCAAGCGGCATTGAACGCCAAATATCTTGGGACAATTCTCGTGGCAGAGCATTTTTGGGGACTTTCAGCGGAGCACCAATTTCAAACGCCGCTGCATACATCTCATGCAAAGCAATCTGGGATAAAAGGAGACCATCGTTTTCCCCCCTCGCCTTACCCTGGTCTCCCGGTGGATACCCGCCCCCCAAATCAGAATGCACCCCGGGATAAATCACCTCCGTGCTGCTAGTCGGGTAGGTCCCGTCGGAACGGCGAATCGAATCCATCGGGAAACTCAGCCGCTGTTCATGGGTCGAAACCAGATGCACACAGCGTTTCACCAACCCGCCGTAAATCTCCTCCGATGGCAGCTCCTGCGTGCCGTCTGCCCAGGCCATATGACCTTCAACAACAGGAACCATATGGCTCACTCCAACCGACGCCACCGTGTCAAACAGCCCGAGAAACTCCACACTGATGGGCAGGTTACAATCCGGGTCGGTTTCGTTTTTCGCTTGCAGACACTGTGATGGCTTCAGGTCATCCCCTTTCGGAGGCGGCAACAATTCAGCCAGCCAGTTGACAAAGGCCCGGGCCTCTGCTGCCCCACGGGAAAAACCATACACATACAACTTCATCCCCAGCAATTTGGACTTGCCCCGACCGGGCTGGCTGCGGGCTACTTTTAGCTCACGTTTTAAACGGGCAAACTGCTTATAAAATTCGCTATAACGGTTATGCGCCCCTCCCAGGCCCAATGTGTGCCAGGTGGTGGACATCGACTCAAGGGATTTTTGACTTTCACTGTTGGTCATCTGTTTTTGTGTCAGGCTAAAACCGAGGACATCAATCAGCCGCAGTAGCGCCCAGTTGATCCGGTCCTCACCCCGGTCAGCAAAAGCCAGCCCCCATGTGCTGTAATCCAGATCATTAATTTCCGGGAAGGGGGTACCCACACCGGGAATATAATACTTGAAGTACTTTCCCCCGGTGCTTTCGACATCATCCAGCAACGGCTTACCTGCCGCCCCACCCGCATAACCGGCCCCAATCGTCGCCTGGAACAGCCGAACGATATTAGTCGGATGGTGAGGAACAGCCTGATAAAGGTCGTTATACAAATTATTACCAGTACCATCAAAAAACAGGCTGACATGCAACGTTTTACAGCAAGGCGGTATCACCCGGCGCTCTGCCGCCAGACACAATTCCTGATGGTAAGCCCTTTCATCACTGGTCTGACGGTGACAATTTTGCCCGACCAGATAGCTCTGAGTAGGCAACCGCCCCTTCGTGGGAAAGGGAGCGGGCAACCAGACCGCATCGTTATGATTTATTTCGGACATGCTTTCGGCTCCTTCATTTTCAACGGTTCTTTAATCGGGTAGTTTGGGCTACCGTAGGCGTCACAAGAGGTCGTGACTTTAATCTGATCACAGGGCAAGAAATGCACTGTAATCCCGCAGGTATCTCCCCCATTCTGATAATAAGGCACCGGCACTACCTGACTATGTTGGCGTTTATAAGTGTCCATTTTCTTTTGCCAAGCTAAATATTTCTCATCATCTCCAAAACCAGGAAAACCATCCATTTCCCCCACTCCAGTCTCCCAATCCACCCGGACCGTCATCCCCGGTTTCCATTTCGCTGGCACGCTATAACAGCAACCACCGCCACCGCCCTGATACGGCCCGATAATATCGATACCCGGCGTATCATCCACACTGAACCGGTTAATCGCCCACTTGGTATGGTTAATCGCGATAATCACGCCGGCCTGCGCCGGAAACTGGCTACACGCCGCCAGTAACAGGCATAAAACCGACCATTTAACTCGGTGTTTTTTCATCTTTCTCTCCTTTAATAAGGCATAATCTGGCTTTGAGATGCCTGTAAGCATTATAGAAATGCACCGTAATCCCGCAGGTATCTCCCCCATTCTGATGTTTCCCGATTTTTACTCTTTCGCCTTCGGCATCTGAGAAACCAGCGACAGATTGACGTCAAGCCCTTCGACCTGAAAGTGTGGCACCGCATACAGCCTGACCCGGAAGAATCCCGGGTTGTCGTCAATATCCTCAACGATCACTCGCGCTTCACGCAGTGGATGCGAGGCTTGCAGATCGTCAGACGGATCAGTCATCTCCGTCACCAGCGTGTTGATCCAGTTGTTCAGCTCAATTTCAAGTAGACGCCGATCCTTAGTGGTGCCGATGTTTTCCCGTTGGATCAATTTCAGGTAATGGGCAATGCGGGACAGCAGGAAGATATACGGCAGACGCGCATTGATGCGGCTGTTAGCTGTCGCTTCGCCGGTGTCATATACCGCTGGTTTCTGCGTCGAGTTAGCGGAGAAGAAGCAAGCGTAATCGCGGTTTTTGTAGTAAGAGAGCGGGATAAATCCCAAATTGGCAAATTCAAACTCGCGGGTTTCCGGGATCATGACTTCTGAGGGAATTTTTGCCTGATTACCCATTCCCAAATCGTAGAAATGGATCGGCAAATCAGTCACCGCCCCACCCGCTTGTGGCCCGCGGATCTGCACACACCAACCATTTTTCACAAAGCTTTTCACCATGTTGGCCGCAAACGCAAAAGCCGCATTAGTCCACAAGTATTTACTGTGATCCGGACCTTTAACCTGCTCAATATAATTAAACGTTCGCACCGGCACGGTATCCGGGCCATACGGCAAACGTCCTAACACCCTCGGCAATGTCAGGCCGATATAGCGGGCATCGTCGCTGTCACGGAAGGATTTCCACTTGATATATTCAGCGCGGTCAAAGTAGTTACCAATGTCTTTAATTGACGCGACTTCTTCCATGGTTTCCTTACCGAAAAAAGCCGGGCTAGCAGCAGCGATAAAGGGCATATGCGCCGCTGCCGCCACTTTAGCGATATTGCGCAACAGGGCAATATCCTGCGATCCGGCACCAAATTCATAGTTGGCAATCACCGATCCAATGGGTTCACCGCCCGGCGTATCATATTCCTGAATGTAGGTATGGCGATAAAAACCGCTTTGCACAATTTCTGGTGCATCGTCAAAATCCTGCTGCAAATCATCCTTCGACACATCCAGCACTTCAATTCTGACGTTCTGACGGAAATCCGTCCGGTCAACCAGAAATTCCAGGCTCCGCCAAACCGATTCCACCTGCTGGAATGCCGGGTGGTGCATGACCACATCCAGTTGGCGACTGATTTGGCGGTCCAGCTCACCGATATGATGATCCAGCAAAGCTTTATCCAGCCGCTTAACTGTTTGCGCCGATTCTTTCAGCAACGTAAGAAAAACACTAACCGCCGCCGTCACTCTCTCATCAACCGTCACATCAGCCAACGCATCGTTGTTCTGAAAAAGATCGAAATCATTCAACCGTTCGATCGGCTGTAAATTAATTTTCTTAAATAAAGATGGGTAGACGCCGCCTTCGCTGTAGGTCGTAGTTTCCGTAGCAGAAGCGGCTTGTTCTTGTGAAGTCATTAACATCTCCTGAATCAAATTTCATGAAAAGAAAATAGTGTGATAATCAATCTTCTTGCGCGGCCAGTGCAGCCAGTTCCACGCGCAGTTCATCACTCAGTTGGTCATCCCGGAGAATATGTTCCAGCTCGCGGCGAAACGTGACATTGTCAAGTAGGTTGGATTTCAGGTCGCGCAATAGATTGCGCATGGAAAGTAGCGCTCGTAGTTGCGGAATTTGCCGGGCGACTTGCTCAGGCTCAAAGTCTTTTATTTGCCGGAAAGTGAGATTAATATTCATTTCATTTCCGTCTTCAGCAAGGGTATTTTCAACTGTCAAATTAACGGCAGGGCTAAATTCAGTGAGTACACTGTCAAAATTATTTTTATTGATATTAACTTTTTCTCTTTCCAAGAGCGGTCGCTGTTCCTGTCCGTTGCTGTAATCGCCCATTACCAATAATTTCAGCGGCAGCTCAACTTTTTTCTGCGCCCCACCAGTATGTAGATCCAATTTAATATTAATACGCGCTTTAGGAACTTCATTTTGAAAACTCGCAGCCATTGATGGCTCCTCCATAAAAAGTAAATAAAGGGATAATTTTCATGTCATGACTAATTTCAGCAAGAGCTCGCTGAATCAAATATTTCCGAATAGGCAGTTAACAGACGCTGCAAATTAGAGGTGACGAATAATGACATCTTAATTAACGAATCCACTAAAAAAATCGACCAACATGAAATAACCATAGATCCACCGCCACCTTAAAGCAAAGCAGCAGTAGAAAACATCTGCCAAAGATTAAAATTTAGCTTACAGGAGATGATAAATGGACAAACTTCAACAAAAGACAAACAAAACACAATTAAATAAAAATAAATGAAAATAAAATACAGATAGTTTTTAATGACATTTTGCAACTAATTATAAAATATAAGTTTTCACCCTGTTTTGTAAAAATAAGTAAAAATAAACAATAGTACGTAATAAATATATGACAATCATCATTGTCATTCTGCCGTCTTATTTTATGACATGCTTTAAATGATATTGATTATTAATTACATTATTGTTTGCATATAAAAATCCACACCAACAAACATTACTGATACAAAAATCTGATTTTACCAATAAATAATTAAATATATACCCAATAGATTTCAATTTGCAGCACGGCGGCAAGAGAACACAGCCAACAAAGCAGCAACTTGAAAGATAACAGGTATATGCAATTAACGCGCAGAAACCAGACCGTATATATGGCACCCAAGGGATAATTCTTTCGGTCCAAACTAAAATTCGCTTAAAAGCTCCTTATTATAGGTAACTATAACTTAGTGAATAGATAATAAACCGGATAAATTATTTCTGCGCGTATCAGAATTTTAACAACTTAACCGTCCACTCAAATAAGAGCCTACCTGACCGTCAGTAATCTAAGCCATAAGCAAGGAAATTAAAATATTGAACAACACGCGGAGAAATATTTTCATCTCAGCAAATGTATCTAGTAGAAATATATTTAATACCTAATCATTTCATACTATATCATTTTCAGATCAATATTATTACCATTAAGTTCTAAAATCAGTGTCTTATTACCGCCCCCCCGATTATTACCAGGAATTTCTAATGCGTTGTCATAATTGAACTTTTTATTTATGGAATACTTAATCGCATTTACATTTGGTGGATTCCAATAATCCTGAAATATCCAAATGTCAATTTCTAATTCAGATTTTAATTCTCTTCCGGTGTAAATATGAATAGCTTTATTAAGTTCATATTTATCACTTATCCATGGGGCCCACAAATCGCCACTCCATTCAGACATCCTATCTACAGTAAATCGTTTTCTGGAAATATATCCATGCTCAATTATAGCCTTACAAGGTGTTTTATTATGAATGAATTTAATATTTGTCACCCCTGCGATAATATTAACAGCGGGTTTATTCTTAATGCTAATTAATTTTTCTGCCATCTTATCCACCCATATAATTTAATGAAACCAATAGTAATCATGATTAAACTTTATAATAATTTCATCCAGTAACATTATACTCTCAATAACATTTACCCTTTATTAATCACGTTTATTATGCTGTGTCAATGATTAGCCTTAATTTTAAATATAGCTCAAAATCTACATTTTACCATTAAGGCTAGATCACACATATATTAACTGTTGCCGTGAGAATTATTTATTAAATTCTTAGTATCTCGGTTTAACACCTGAGCTAATTTTCTTACATATACAGGCAATATTAGGGCGCTAACCATAGACAATATGAAAATAGGTTGTACGCTTTCAGCCGTAATCTCTTTACCGTTTAAAAAGATGGAAGAAAAGAAAAACACGACACCGGCACCTAAGTTGGATAATGCCATCTGAAGGGCGCCGAAACCTGCCCGGTTTTCAGGCGTTGAAGCATAAGAGGCAATCACATTTGCCGCCATAACCTGTACATAAGTAGCGAACATAAAAAGTGAGAAGAAAACATATCCATCTATTTTTCCCGTCAATCCCAGAAAAATATTAACAATAAATAAAGTCGCCGCTGCGAGGATAATTTTCTGAGGAGGATATCTATCGCAAAGTTTTCCTGTTAAATAAGTTCCAAACCATGACGCGATACCCCCGAAAAAGAATACTAGTGAAACATGTTTTTCCGGGATATAAAACACATTTGTTAATAACGGAGCAAGTATCGGAATAAGCATAAAGGGGCTAAAGTTACTAACACCACTTGCCATCCCAGCCAATGTTATTTTTTTGGTCAGCACTATTTTATTCTTATTATATTGTACTTTCTCTGCACCTGGGATTAAGAAGAGAATCAGAGGCAAACTCACTATGCATAAAATAACGATAAATAAAAAAGATACTTTCCAGTTAAAGCTCTCGGCCAAATATAAGCACAACGGTATACCTAAAATGCTAACAAATGAAAAAGATGAAAACGCAATTCCCAGCACTTTTCCCCGCATACTTTCCGGTGAATTATTAAGTAAGATCCCAATTCCTACCCCCAATGTCACTCCACCAAACAGACCCGCAATTGTACGTAGCAGAATAAGTTGATATGGCTCTGAAGAGAAAATCGTCAGGAATGTAATCAGGCCGAGAAACAGAGTATTTAAAATGAGTACCTTTCTTTTATTAAAGCGATCGATAAAAAAATAAGAGGCCAGACCAGAAAATACGGAGGAGAAAACATAAGTACCGGCAATAACCCCCGCCATAGTCACGGGCATGTGAAAATCACTAGACATATAAACAAAAAGCGGAGTTACCATCATGTATTCTAGTGCATTAATAAATTGTACTAATGCAATAACCATTGCAATAACAACTATCTGATTATTTCCAATTAACTTTGACATTATGAGTTCAAATTCCTGTTGGTATAAATTTCATTGATAAGATAAACCAATTTACATCACACACCAATTAAAAAAGCGCCATGTATCATCGTAGTGAGCGCCCGACATAACTAAACGACTGCGGTTGCCAAACCGAAATTAATTTCAGATACCTATTATTCATTGTTAGAAGCAATCTGGAGGTAATGGCAACAAGGAGTCAGCCTCGCTGAAAAACGAGATGAATAAGCAGTAAAAAAGCAGTGTGACGAGAACGATTTATCTGGAACTTTTGCATTGTCACGGTCACTTAATACGGTATATTTATCATAAAATAGACTACATGCTGAATAAATAATGCTCATTCTGAAAGCTTACAAATTCCGGCTGGAACCAACTGAACAGCAAGCGCAGCGTTTACGCCCGTGCTGTGGCTGGGCTTGCTTCATCTGGAATGTTAGGCTGGCAGAAACAAAGCGCCTGCTTGATTTAGGTCAAAAGTTGCCGTCAGCCTTCGAGTTAAACCGGAAGCTGATCCACGGGAAGAAAGCGCCTGAAACGGCCTTTTTGTCCAAAGCCTACACAAACAACCTTCAGCAAAAATTTAAAGATCTTCATGACGCATGGATGCGTTATTTTGATAAGACACTCTCCACCAGGGTCCCGGTATTTAAGAAGAAAAGTGATAACCGCAATTCAATCGGGTTCGTCAACTTTGAGAAATATTGCCAGCTTGAGCACCGTCACGTGAAAATCCCCGCCAGCCTTTCGTGGGTTAAATGCCCACAATCACAATCCATCGACGGGAAAATAAAAAACGCCATGCTCAGCCAGTCGTCCAGCCACGGGTTATATATCTTTTCAAGTTGAAATTAATATAGCCGCGCCAATTCACCCTTTAGCGTTAATAATGAGGTGGGATGTAGGTGTGGCAAAACTCGCTCTGAATAAACAAATAACATGACTTGATTTCATCAAAAAATGACCTTGCAGGAGAGATAACAATGAATAACCATTATGATGTTTTGATTATTGGCGCCGGTGTTGCCGGCATTGGTGTAGCATGTCATTTAACCAAGAAATGTCCTGATAAGCAGTTTATTATCCTAGAGCGTCGCCATACGATGGGCGGTACTTGGGACTTATTTCGCTATCCAGGCATTCGCTCAGATACAGATATGATGAGCTATGGCTATAAATTCCGTCCCTGGACAGATACCAGTGTTTTTGCCGATGGACCTTCAATTAAAAGTTATATCAATGCAACGGCAAAAGAATATGAAGTTGATAAGAAAATACAGTTTGGGCTAAAAATCACTCATACTGACTGGTCAAATGCGACTCGCCAGTGGACCATTATCGCGATTGACGAAATCAGTGGGGAAACCCGGCAATTTACCTGTCATTTTCTCGTCGCTGCAACAGGTTATTACAACTATGATGAACCTTATTTACCTAAATTTCCCGGCATCGAAGATTTTAAAGGCCCGGTAATTCATCCTCAACACTGGCCTGAAGGATTAAATTACAAAGGAAAGCGGGTTGTTGTGATTGGTAGCGGCGCAACAGCAGTGACTTTACTTCCTGCAATGGCAAATGAGACTGAACATATTACGATGTTACAACGCTCCCCTAGTTATTTTCTTTCAATACCTGGAAGGGATAAGATAGCAGAGTTCTGCAAAGGTATTATTCCGCAGCGCTGGATTTACACATTGAGTAGAAATCGCAATCTCTTTCTACAGCGCTTACTTTATAAGATGAGTCGATATTTCCCTAACTTATTAAAATCGTTTTTACTGGCATCCGCTCGTAAGCGTGTCGGCCCAAATTTTGACATGAAGCACCTTACTCCAAAGTACATGCCATGGGATGAACGGCTGTGTTTTATTCCCAGCAGTAACCTATTTAAAGTACTGAAAGAAGGTAAAGCGTCTATCGTTACTGACCATATTGAACGCCTAACTGAAAACGGTATCCAATTACAATCCGGCAAGGAATTACCCGCAGATATTATAGTTACAGCAACTGGACTGAAATTACATTTTATTGGTGGAATTGAACTCTCAATTGATGGGCAAAAACAGCAAGGTCATAGTCGAATGCTCTATAAGGGGACGTTGATACAAGATATCCCTAATTTTGCCTGTGTGTTTGGTTATATCAATAACGCCTGGACGTTGAAAGTTGATCTATCTGCGGAATACATCTGCCGTTTATTAAACGAGATGGACCGCCGCAGTGCTACGGTTGTGACACCCTATGCGCAACCGGGTGAAATGCTGGAGGACGAAAATATTTTTAGTGCCTTGCAATCTGGTTATGTAAAACGAGCAAAGGATGCTCTTCCTCGTCAAGGACGCAGTGCAACCTGGCAAGTTCCGCATGATTTCAATAAAGATAAACAGGTTTTGGGGCAGCCTGTCGATGATGCTGCGTTGAAATGGACATAACCACAAGAAATCAAAAAATCAGGGGTTATATCCCGTCATTATTGCCAGCCCGTTATTATAAACGGGCTGCTTTCACTTACCCCAGTCACATCGTTATTTATGCTCCTGAGGATGCGTTCTCTTGCCGCCGCGCTGCAACTTGAAATCTATTGGGTATAGCTCGTTATTGCCCATTTCTTTGACAACCAAGAAAAAATCAGCCCAGATATCACACCAAAGATATGCCCTTCCGTTGAAATATCTTCTTGCCACGGTAATAAGCCAAACACGATCCCACCGTAGTACACAAACACCAGAATCGCAAAGAAGAAATCTTTCGCTCTTCTCAGGAAAAAGGCATTAGCCAGCAGTAATCCCCATAGACCAAAAACCCAACCACTGGCACCAATATGAATAGCCGTGCGCCCAAATAACCAAACTAATGTTCCTTCCATAAAGATAATAAACAAACTGGCTAGCACATAATAACGAATGGAGTGCGCCATAAGTAAGGCACTCAATACTAATAATACGGGGAGATTGCTGAATAAGTGCCCCCAGTTACCATGCAGGAATGGAGAGAGTGGAATACCAATTAACCCTTGGGCGTATCGGGGAAGGATACCGAAATTACTTAGAGTGCCACCGGTTAAAGTATCAAACAATTGGATTATGATCAGTGTTGCTGCTAATCCTATTAGGATACGAAAGCGTTTTTTTAGCCCTGTTTTCACTGTGTTGTTGCCTTATCATTTATTGGAAATCAAAACGAATCCCAGTCTCAAAAAGGTATTATAATCAGAGTTGGCATTATCACCACCGTTTGTAATTTAACAATTTTGATATGAGAGCGAAACTTTATTTTAAAGCAATCAATTCAACTTAATAAATCAAGTAAATAAAGCGGAAATTAATCACTTTTTCACTCCACCCTAGGATTACAAAAAAGAGATATTATCCTTCATCAAAATAATAACAGAAAAAAACCACCAATCAAATATACTTTTAAATATCATTTAATTACCAATCAGAAAAATAAAAACATAAAATAACATTTTCAACCTTATTTAATTAATATACACTTCCACCTTACCATATATTAACTTACCCACAAAAAGATTACGTCATTAAATCCATCAAAGATTTACCAATATATAACGTTGATCCTGACCCACAAGTGGCATTAATTTAAATAATGAAAATCACCCTTTAGCATCAATTAGGCAAGCAATATGAAAGAATTAAAATAAAACATTCTTAATATCATACTTACCTTATTTTAGCTAAAACATAAAACTTGAATAATATATACCCAATGGATTTCAAGATGCATCAAGACGGCAAGGGAGCGAATCCCTAGGAGCATAGATAACTACTCTATGACTAGTCCAGCCAACAAAGAGGCAACTTGAAAGATAACGGGTATATTAAGACCTTATTAACATAAAGGATATGGCAATGAATACCAATACCTACTTATTTCTTAATTCAGAAAACATTAAATATCATGATCAATTGCATAAAGCACACACTGGCTACCCCCAACCTACCAGTAACGACTGGCCTAGCCTCCCTATCGAGTTTCAACGAAATATTGATGATGTGATTAATTTAAATGGTTATCTATATTTTTTTAAAGGCTCACAATATCTCAAATTCGATATAGCAAAAGCACAAGTGAGTGAAGGGCCAAAACACATTATAGAGGGATGGCCGGGATTAAAAGGCACTGAATTTGAAAATGGAATAGATGCCGCTACAGAATGGGTCGATACAACACAAGATATTGTTTGTTTCTTCAAAGGACGCGATTGTATCGATTACACTGTCAGTTCACACAAAATTAGTAAAAAAACTATCTCTGCCAGATGGGGAACTACCGGCAAGTACGCTGCATTCAATGCGCATTTGGATGCCGTGGTTTTATGGAGGAGTATTGCTGGCTTTATCTACCTTTTCAAAGACGGTCATTATATTCGATACAATACGAAATCGAATGTTATTGATAGTGGACCTACACTCACCAAATCCGGTTGGTCTGGAGTTATTTTTCCAAAAATTCAAGCTGCGGTATCGGTTGATGCCGATTTATTAGGTAGTAAACGTGGTAATAACAATAATAGTGGAGGCTGTGGCGGAACATGTGGAACCAATGACACCGGTAAACACTGTTTCCAATTACCTCAAAGTATTCGGTTTGGCCTAATAGCCTATAATAATACGAACATTCAGCAAACGGTAAAGGTATATATTGACAGCCTCCTAGTAGACACATTAACCGGTAAAGGAGAAAATAATCTGATGGCGACTAAAGCCTATACATCAGGTACAGGAAAAGTTTGCATTGAAATTGAAGGAAATGGCAAACCTAGCAAGCTGCGTTATTTCGATAACACCCTTGATGGAAAACCGGGAACAGCAATTATCGGGGCTGAAAATGGCACCAATAATAATTACAATAACTGCGTTGTGGTATTAAATTTTCCTCTGGCGTGAGTTAAAAACACCTTATTTATTTCACCATAAACGAAAATAAAAACCATCAATAAATTAAAGCGGTATTATGCCGATTTTTTACACGACAGCATCGTCAATTTAATATATTTCTAATATGTTATTATATAAACATCAAAAATACATTAAACAAAAATATAAAATCGTGTTTTCAATCTCATTTTCTTCATATAAATCTTATCACTTAGTATATATTTATATTTTTGCAAAAAAACAACACCATTAAATCAATAAACAACTTATCAATATATAACATTGCCACAATCTACTTTCTCCACTAAATTCCATTACGCAAATTTTTCTGTTTCGAAAAATAATATTCTTACCGTGCTTTATCTGTAATCAGCAATTTTAACAATTACGAAAAATCAGTAGTAAACTTAAAAACAATAAAGGATATATATTAATGAATTCGCAAGTCTATTTATTCCTTAATGCCGATAACACTAGATATAGTGAGATATTAAAAAAGCCAGACATAAACTATCCCCAGCCTATTAGTAACGATTGGCCTAATCTCCCTGTCGAGTTCCAAAGACATATTGACGATGTCATTAATTTAGAGGGTTATTTATATTTTTTTAAAGGCTCGAAATATCTTAAATTCGATATCGAAAAAGCCAAGGTGACGGATGGACCGAAATTTATTGCCGATGGATGGCCCGGATTGAAAGGTACCGAATTTGAAAATGGAATAGATGCGGCCACAGAATTGACTACCAATACCGTTTGTTTCTTTAAAGGCGGCGATTGTATCGATTATACTGTGAATTCACATACGATTAAGCAGCAATCTATCTCAACCCGATGGGGCACTACAGAGAAATACAAAGAATTTAGTGCAAATCTCGATGCTGTTGTATGGAGAATCAATTCTCGGATTGACTTCCTCAAAGGCAATAGTTACATCCGGTTTAATTTAGAATCGAACACTATTGATTATGGACCTGTACCCATAACTAATTATACCGGGGAAGCCTTCAACAAAATTCAAGCAGCAGTGTCAGTCGATACCGATTTATTAGGCAGTAAACCTGACAATAGCAATAATGGAAGCTGTGGCGGAACATGTGGCAATAGTGATACGGGTAAATATTGTCTCCAGTTACCTCCCAGTATTAGATTTAGCCTGACAGCCTATTCTAATACCGATATTCATCAGCAAACAATAAAAGTGTATATTGACGATCGTCTGGTAGATACATTAGCCAGCAAGGGAATAGATAATCTAATAGGAACTAAAATCTATAAGTCAGGTACAGGCAAAGTCTGTTTTGAAATTACAGGGAATCGCAAACCAAGCAAATTGCGTTATTTCGATAACACCCTTGATGGAAAACCAGGAACAGCGATTATTGGGGTTGAAAATGGCATCAATGATAATTACAACGACACCGTGTTAATGTTAAATTGGCCGTTAGTGAAGATTAAAGATTTCTGAGTAAATCCCGCTACCAACAGCGATAACACTTATCAATAAAAAAGCGGCATTATGCCGCTTTTTCTGTTTATTTTACGACAACTTTATCAGAAAAACGGTACCCCTTACTGATATGGCGCAAAATGACCAACAGAAAAGACACTATTTCAATATCCAGGTAACTTAATTTCCTAAACAAAATTTGTAATTCACCAAATGCCCCCTCATCCGATAAAAATAAACTTTTTAATCTTCCCTTTTCCTATCTCCCATTGATATGAGTATTTAGTCGAGCAGGATTATGAAAAAACCATGTGATCATATTCCGTGATAATTTCATTAAGGTATCAACTATTAGCAAGAAACAACACAATTTTTGAGGAAACTATGGATAATGTACTTAAATACGGAGATACCGTGACAATATTAAACAGCTATAAGAACTGGAGCGGTGGATATCTCAGTGTATTTGGCAATGGTAATAAACCCGGTACGAAATATAGCGTGGTAACAGTAGATTCATCTTTAGCTATTCATGGTGGAATATGGAGAATTGAATCAGCCACGGAAAAACTAGTCGGTAGTGAGGTAATTAATAATGATATTATCTTACTCTATAACCTATACAGGGCGGGATCTCACATTTTCTATATGGTTATTGTGGATAAAAACAACCCTCTACTAGCTCAATAAATGTTCATGCCAGATATCAAAACCTATCAATAAAATCGTATTGAATGTGAGAAATTATCAATATCTGCGAAATGTATAATTTTTACGCAAAGTAGAATCCCGCCCTGATAACCTATATTACTGTGATGGCGGTTACTTACAGTATTATGACGTGGTTGATCAATATGAACAATCAAAGGAAATACATCATGTATACACCTCAGATATACGTAAAAAATCAACCCTAGAATGGATTATTTATTGTGAAACCACACCACTCAATGGGAATATCAGAGAAGGCGAAGGTATCTCTCTCTATAATCGGTGGGGAAATAAAGGTTTCCTTGATACTCATAACCATGCCGGAGGCTCAGGTTCGTTATATCGAGTATTTATGTCCAATAATACTGCCCGTAAAAGCCAGACCGGCTTGTGGAAAATGGCAAAAGTGAGCAATCCTTGTCCTCCTGCTGATATATTTACCAATACCGTGTCACTGTGGAGATAAGATACAATAGCAATAAGTCTCTTATTAGTGAATAATGAAGCTGGCAAGAATAGTTTTTCTATGTCTTAGCCAGCAAATATACATAGAGGATACTATTTCACTGAACGACCAAAATCATCAATAAATTGGCAGGTAAATAATAAGCTCCTACACGATAAAGTCATATACCCGTCATCTTTCAAGTTGCCTCTTTGTTGGCTGCACTCACTCACCCCAGTCACATAGTTATCTATGCTCCCGGGGATTCGCTCCCTTGCCGTCTCGATGCATCTTGAAATCCATTGGGTATATACCCGTCATCCCAATCGTCAATCGTATCAAAAAAAGCGGGTTTACTATGGTGTTTAATCACACAATAATAAAAAGCCTCTAAAACGTAGAGGCTAAACAGAAATAAATATAAAACAGAAAACTTACAAAAAATCATTTTAATTTATTTATATGGATGCTTTGATATCCATTATCTGTTGGGTATATAAAAACATCATTATTAGTGGTTGGAAGGCTAAATGAAGCAAAAAATGCCTCATATGATATTGATGTAAATGGAGAACTCTTCCAGATATCTCTGTTTTTATTATCATATAAAACAATAAAATATTTATCTCCCATAATGACATACCTCCACATTGAATATGGAGATATTGGCAACTTCTTATATACCACTGCGGTATATTGACCATCTTCATCCCTCTCCTCAAAATACTTATTCCAATTACCGAAGAACAATGTTGATGGAAATAATATCCACATTATAAAAATAATGATAAAAAATAAAACCAACCATGTCTTTCTAAAAAAGAATTTACATTTATTTTTCATAGGTTAATAATTTTATGTTGTGGTAACGGGTTCATCCATAAAACATCGGAATAAACAATGAAATCACCGCCTTCATTATATTTTTTCTGCCATTTCCTAAAGCTATCATTAATTACAGGAACATATCCATTGTATTTAACCCATAAGGCCATCCAGCTTCCAGTCGCATAAAGAGCTGCATAATCTACCGAACTCACCTTGTCTAAAATACCGTTTTTACTCCAGATTCCTAAAGGTTCTGTAGCACCAACAAAATCATAGGTATCTTTTAAATATATCCCAATTTGTTCGGTGACAAAAACATCTTTACCGTTTAATTTATCCACATAACCTTTAACAGCCACCTTCATATTGGAATTACCCATAGCACCATACCAATCGTCAATCGTATCAAATTTAGAACCAAATCTTCTAGAATTAACCACTGAAAAAGTATCTATTTCTCGTATATCCTTTTCATACCCTAACTCTTTATTTACGCCTTCTTTTTTTAATTGTATTTTTAATTGTTCTATGCCCGCACTACTAGCCCAACCATTAATTAATACAGACATCACGTCTTTAGGTTGTTTATATTTCATTGCCCATTCCATTTTGATGATAGAATCATTAATTCTTTCATCTGGTATATCTATTGCCTTGCCTCTAACATACTTTGTCTTTACTTCTTCTGTAAATGTATAGGCGGGTTTTGTATTAAACCAATGGCGCATTAATTTTGGTGCCATCTCCCATCCCATTTTTTCCATTGCATCAGGGATTTGGTTTAAATAAAAAATATCCATTTCAATTTCTGTCTTTTCGCCACCTTTAACTGTTTTAGTTTTTAAAATCGACATAATTAAATCCCTATTTTTGTTTGAAATAAATATTTAACTTCAAGGTTTTCTTCTTTTTTGGTATCAAACTGTTTTGTCATTCCTGATATTTGGCATATTCCTTCAATCAGTCCCTTTTCCGTTTCCACACCATATGCAATATCTTGGCAGGCATCCCCTTGATGTTTCAGTATGAACTTATGGCTAAATAGAGCAGCGACAGCTTCTTCAACCAGCGGTTTAATATTCAAGAACCCGGACAAAAGCGGTTTTCCTTCTTCACGCCCGGCTAATTGTGTAATGCTGTAGCCCGAAGTTCCTGCCGCAATATGCTGACATGAGATAGATTTATAATCGAGCATGACCACTTCATGAGGTATTGCGCCGTTATCATTGATGGAATGGGGATAATTATAGGAAATATTGACAATCGTTGCGCCTGTTAGCTTGATTTCATAAAAGAATTCTAGTTGCCCCATTGGGCTTGTCCGATAGTGCATAAAGCGCGCTTCCAGCAACTCGTTTCCGTCAATTGCCATTGCTAAGAGTGGCGAGGATTTATCAATGAGCTTGGTAAAGCTGACAGGGTGATGATGCGCGTTCTGGTTACGGCTCACTGAGTGGCTAACACTCAGTACCTGTATTTCATCTTCCCGGCCTGCTTGATAGCGGTTTCCTATTGATTCAGGCGTTGAGCACCCGGCTGAAATTAAACTTTGTTTCTTTCCTTTAAGTGACAAGTAAATAATATGCGACATCTTGTTTCCTGTGATCTGATTTCCGATAAATATCGAATAAATGAAGCAGAATACAACAGAAGTATTTATATATTCTAGCCTGAGTGAAAGTTCAGTAATAAAGTTGTGATTAATATCTATTCTTATGCAAAATCATAAAATTACATTATTTAAATTTTAGTCAGTACCAAAAGATAACTATCAGATTGAGTGCGGTCTTTGCTTTCTCTGGCTTATCTGATTTCATTTACCTGCCAGCCCCTATAAATCTTTTTCGCCCTCTCAGTTATGCACCCTCTGCACAATCCGCTGAAAGCCTTTCTACATCTGGGTTTGTCGTAATTAATATGATATTCATTGACTGTATCCTCTATTCACCCCTTTTTTATCCTAATGAAGAGAATGTATAGTTGATGTTGCGCCGTAAAACCCCGAACTTCAGAAGGTGTCAAATGCAGGTTTCTTTAAGAAACCTGCATAACCGCAGAATAAACATAATAAAACATCAACCTCAATTCTTTTTCTTAGTAAGAATTGGGACAGGAGCAGGAGTAGGCACAGAACTATCACAATTATAATGTTCTCCTGTCAGCCCCATTTTCTTACAGGCTGTCGACAAAACATCATGAGGTGTTGCCCAATCCTCTTCCCAGTCACTGCCGTCATAACGTTCCTTTTTAAATAAATCCCACATAATGAGGCCCGATTTACCGTATTTGATCGTACCGTCTAATATGTTATTAAGCTCAGTCTTACTGAGAGGTAAATTGCCAGTTGCTGGCCTACCCACTTCAAATCCAACCGTGATAGGCGGCAAAACCGATAATTTTTGCGGTTGAATTGAAGCTAAAGCGTAATTACGCGCCCCTTTGAGCTTAACGTGAGGAATAGCAACTTCATTACCTGATTTAAGCCAGTTAATATATTGGCTATAGTAATACTTTACCTGACCAGGTAGATCACAAGGAATATGAGAATCCCTACCACAATCTGTTTCACTCAAATCATAGGTCATCACACCGATGTAACTGAATCGGTTGACAAGATTAGGGTAAGTCAGCGCAGTATTATAAATCAAACCATAGAGATTTCCTCCCCACCAAGCACCACCATAAATACTAGAATATATCGCAACTGTTCCCCAATTAGCGGACATATTCGGGATTCCTCCCGTTGCGGGGCCGGCAGTACTTAGTTTAAGTGATGGCTTAACCACGCTAATTGAATTGTAAAAAGATTTTAAAATAGCAGCGAATTTATCCACGGTTTCAGGCATTGCTCGGGGAATTCTTTCTGCACCGGGAACAAGATTCATTGATGCATCATACACATAATTACCAATCCCCTTCCTCATTAAAGCCGATGTGGTCAGATTTTCACTATTATTAGAGGGAACATTGATTGAGTCAGGCGTTAATTTCCAGCTTTTCGCGTTAATATCCGCATGCCAGAATTCCTCATAATCAACATCAATCCCCACGACGCCCAAATCGGCAGCCAAATTAACAATATTTCTGTATGCATTATCTGCTGCTTTACCCGTAATTGGGCTGTCAAATCGGGAGATTTTAGTCAGGGGATTGGGGAAAATATCATAGACTGCTCCGGGTTCATTACCACAAGCGTCTTTTTTATCCGCAGTAATGTCATAAATTTTCGGATGACAGCTGAAATTCCATCCCCCTACAGCAATATAGGTATTGACTCCATGAGATTTTAAATCAGCAATAATACCCTTTAATCTGACAAAATCTGATGCAGCATTTTTAGCTGATTTTGCACTGATTATTTGTCCTGGGGTACAGGTATAGCCAAACAATCCCGTACATTTCAGGCTATTTTTCTTATAATTAATAAGACTGGGCTGTACAAAAGATAATACCAACGTATTAAAGTTACTCTTATTCTTAGCAATATCACTACTTAATTTTTTAAAATTATCAAGGCTAGCATAATATTCTTGAGTACCCATTTGTGCAGTAGGCCCACTCAAATAATATGCAGAAATTTCAGGATTGGAAGCAATCGTATTTTCTGAAATTAGAGATAATAATATTGCACTTGCTAATAAACATCTATTTACCTTGTATTTAGACATACTTTCATCTCCACTCGGTTAACATTATTTTCCTGACGACAGCAACAGTTGTTATGACAATTCATTGCCTTTTATCACGGACGGTAATGACTTTTCCCTAATAGAGCGTTTACGTTCAATGCGTTCAATGCGTTACTATAGACTGTGATGTAATTACTGCCATATTGCATTGGTTATTCCAACATACCAGTTTTATAATAGTTCAATTTTCACCATTTACCACAAATTCAGTAGGAATTATTTATAAAACATCACTGATATAAGATAGATTCAACCTTCTAATAAATAATTTCATGAATGCCTGATCATGGGTGACATCACTGGAAATAACTGCTTATGACTGCGCTATTGAAGATACCTTCATTAATCAGAAAGAATTCAATAAAAGATAAAAATTCAACGATTATTCAACCAAACATTAAAATATAATGTCTTAAATTTGCAGAATTAATGATCACAACCGTATACTCGGTTGTGCATTAGAAATAAATCTGGAATATCGAGCAGCTTATCAGTCGCTTAAGATGTATATCCAGCAAGTGAAACAAAGTTAAAAATAGGACAATCATCATGACACGTTTAGGCTTATCTGTAACTGTATTATCACTGTTATTTTCTGGCGCGGTATTAGCTGCTCCCGCCACATCGATGACTCAAACCTCGGATGCCAATACTAAAGCGCATATGGAGAAAAAAGCAGACCAACATGAAAAGAAACCAGGCAAAGCTACACCAAAACATTCTCATAATAACACAATGACAAAAAAGACACAGAAGACTCATTAAGTGATTTGATCGCGTAATCACCCTAATCTAGGGGGGAAAATCCCCCCCTCAACCTATTAAAGTGAAAAGCTTAACAAGCGCCTTCTGTATCGTCATCACCATAATATTTAACACCAATCCTGATAATATCCCGCCCCTGAGACTTACGGTGCTTATTGCTGTCACGCAATGAATAGATACAACCACAATATTCTTGCTGATAAAATCTTTCCCGTTTACTGATTTCAATCATCCGAGCCGATCCACCTTGCTTACGCCAGTTATAATCCCAGTATTCAACCCCCGGATATTGGCTTGCAGCACGTTTTCCGCAATCATTTATTTGCTGCATATTTTTCCAACGAGAAATCCCCAGAGAACTTGAAATCATGCTGAAATTATTTTCATAGGCATACAAAGCTGTACGCTCAAAACGCATGTCAAAACACATAGTGCAACGAACACCTCTTTCTGGCTCCCACTCCATGCCTTTAGCGCGGTCGAACCAGTTGTCGCTATCATAATCTGCGTCAACAAATGGCACATTGTGTAGTTCGGCAAAGCGGATATTTTCTTCTTTACGAATTAAATATTCCCGTTTGGGATGAATATTGGGGTTATAGAAAAAGACGGTGTAATCAATTCCAGAGGCATGCAACGCTTCCATTACTTCGCCAGAGCAAGGAGCACAACAAGAGTGCAATAATAGCCGTTCCGCATTATCCGGCAACGTTAAAACAGGGCGAACAAAGTTTTTCATTAAGCAGGCTCCATAATAATTATAAGAATCAATTATAGGATATAGTTATTTTTAGCGAAAGCCGCCGTAAGCCTCCGACCAATATTGACGCGGAAATAAGGCGAAAAGGCCAAAGGGTTTTACGATGTCGTTGGAATACAAAACCAAAGAATCTATAAGAGAAAGCTCCACAGTTTTGTTAAAAAAAATCATCCTGAATGGCAAGATCAATAGTCACCGCATAACGGCTAAAAGGCGTCTGGGTTTCGCTATCTTCCAGAATTAACGTATAGCTATGTCGGCGGTCAAACCGCTTACCCGTCAGTTTCAACGTAACATCTCGCACACGCTGATCCATACCATGATTATCACTATCAAAATTCACCGTCTCTTTGGCTGAGACGACGTGGTTTTCTGAATCAACAATATAGATAGTGAGCTGGCGTGCACGATATTGTTCGTTAACCGGCTCAGTCTGAATAAAACTTACCTTGTCAATATTACTGACTAATTTAATATTTTGGCTTTTCGCCACAACACCCACTAGTCGCTGTTGTCGCCTTTCCACTTGCGCTTTTTGCCAGGTTTTCACCTGTAATATGGGTACACAAACCTCTTGCAGCATTGTTCCGCCATGAACAAAACGTGCTCCACCAGTAAAATGAAAACGCTGTATACCTTTAGGCAACAAGAATTCGCTGTCATCACTACTGCCTGCCGTATCAGACAATCTACCATGCCAGCAAAACGCATCATCTGGCAGCTGATGGCCGATGATAAAGCGCTTTTTTGCCTCTATAGTGCTTTCAGGCTTGATCTGAAGTTTAGTTTTATCTGTTTCAGATAGTGGTTGTTGCTGGAATAAGAAACCATGATCGGCGGTAATATAAACACGGGTAGCATTCAAACGATTAATTATCCGAGCAACTAAATCTTTCAACTCAATGATCGCTTTTCGGCAAGCTTCAAAGGTTTTTTCTTCTGTCGCCCCTTTATCACCAATCGCGTCAATGGTGTCATGCCAGATATAAACTATTTCTGCATGACGTACTTTGTCGCGGCCTTCACTATTATTCCAATTAAACAATTCGTTAGCACTGACCGCCATGCCGTTAACTTTGCGTAAAATTACATCACGATTAGCAATGCCCTGTGTAGACTGCCCATCGGCATAAACAACACCTGAGTTATCGGGCAAATAACTCAGCGCCTTGTGTGGTAATAGTGCCGCCATGCCTAATTGAGTATAACTTGGCAGCACACTTGTTTGAGAACGTAACTCGGTGCTAAAACGTTTTTCGCGATTAATCAAACTAGCCAATTCTTGAGCGACTTCATAACGTAGAGCATCAGAGATGATCACAAACACGCGTTTGACCTGAGAGGTACTCAACTCACGCTTCACAACGTCGCGATAGAAGTTCCGCTGTAATAGTATCCCGCTGAATTCCCAGCTATGGATTCTTTGCTCACTATCCAGTAGTTGGTTCCATTCACGACTCAACTCAGCCAAATACCAATTGGTATAAAGTGCCTCAATATGTTCGTCAAGGTCTCGCAGAATATCCGCCCCTTTGCTATGAACTAACATTGCTTGCTCATTAAAGAGGCGATAGGCTTGATCAAAGCGATAAATCTCCGTGGTATAAGCTTTCCACAGAGATGAAGAATCAGGATATTTAAAACCATCAATATGGAGATTACGTAAATTCAGCAAACGTTCCGCATGTCGCAGAGCTTGATAAATCGCATGATATTCTGGCCGAGTCTGACACCAATGGGCTGCCAGACGCTGTGACAGCAAATTTTTAAACATCACGCGATCCAATGTGGTGTTCTCTTCCAGCAACTGTGTAACCAACGCCTTAATAATACATTGTTCGATAGCTTCAAAGGTTTCACACTCTTGCAGAGCATAGGGTGAGCTGTGACGATAATGCGCCATCAGTTCAAATTTTCCGGCTAGCTGATCCGCAACAAAATCATAATCTTCACTAAAACGGCGATCAGCGCGCCAGCCAACCATAAACGCCAAAGCCGAAGCCTTGCCCGCTGCCGTGGGCAATACCTTATTACTGAGCCAATCTCGATGCGCTTTGTCACCTTGTAACCAAAGATCGGTACAAAACAATTTAAGGATAAAATCATCCAGCAATGGCTTTTCACTCTGGTAGCTCATTTCTTGTTCCAGCAACCACCAAAGTACCGGAGCTAATTTCAAATGCCCCATCACCGCTAACGTGTTTTCAAGCGCACTATCTTCTGCATCTTTATGTTGGCGGGCATATTGCTGCAACAGGCTAAAGAGAATTTCTTTCGTTTCGAATGACTTAGCCCCGACGACTACCGCTAGCATTTTTTTATCCAACGAGTCTTCAGATTCGTCTTCCGTGATCCAGCTTTTTAACGTCTGAGTACGAGTATTCACTGAGAAGAAATCCTGACGACGTTGAATATATTCGCGTAGTCCTGATTGAGTGATCTTCAAATCACTAAGGATCATTGCTGCATGATCAGCATGGAACTCACTGCTGTAGAGACGAATGTCCAGCAACCAATCTAATTCACGCGCGGGACGCTCATAAGCAAAATACAGTAAGAACTTTTGTTCTGGTTGATCAAGTTCGATCCGTTTTTTAGTTGCCAGTAGTGAGGCACCTCGCATATTCAGCACAGAGATACCGTCCAGCTCAAGCTTAGGCAGTACTTCACTAAAATGTTGCTTTGGGTCGTACCAAAACACGATACGGTGATGGGTAAAGTGGTCCATGAGCCTGCGAACTAAATCTACGTGTTGCATTACGCTACCTCCGGTGGATTACCGGTGATCACTTTCACATCCGCCAGCAAGTCACCAAACTTGCCATAATTAATCTTAACGCCATCATCCAGATCAAGTGTCATTCTCATATCAGCATAGTGGCGCAGACGATCGTCAAAACTGCGCAGCTCATTAAATTTTCTGGTAAGACCTTCCTGCCTTTTCTTCAAAAGATTGGTTTCAGCAGCAGATGATGCGCTCTTACGCTGGTCTTGCAGGAGATCAATATTACTTTGATAGCGCACCAACAACGGCACAACGTATTCAGTACGCATACGCGCCAGCGTGGAATCATTATATCGATGCAGGTATACCAAACATTCAAATGCCTTCTCTTTACCGGAGCTGAATAACCAATAAATCGGGCGTTTTTTGTAAGTTTTGAGGTGATCTTTCCAGAACTGGATAGAAAGATAACGACGGATGGTATCCAGTGAAGATTCACCGCGTTTCTCTTTGAGAACGTACAAACACAGGCTTTTAGCGATAAAATCGAGGTTTTCTTGTAGATGCTCCTCGCCCCAAACTTTACGGACAAACTCACGCACCCGTACAGTGACATCACCATCAAACCAGTCGGAAGCCATCAGTGGCAGAATACCATCGTTATCTGCCGGGAAAGTTTTATAGGCGCCTTGTGTGACTAATTCAGCAAAACCTTGGCTACCAGCACCAGCGTAAACTAAACCTTCTCGATCGAGGGAATAGCGACCCATCATGCAGCCGATGATATAGCTGATAAGCTCGGCTAAGGTGTCGGATTGGAAACGATTTTCCAGTTCTTGCTCTGTTGATTCGTTACCGTAACGATAATGTGGATTACATGTTAATGTTATTTCATTTAAAGAGATATCAACGCAGATATCTTGCTCTAATGAATTATTTTTCACAATGACAGAGTTATTTTCAAACTCAAGACCTTTCATTATCTCTATATTATTTGCAAAGTTAGTTCTCATTTTTTTATATGCTGATAGCAGCATCCTTTCACTATTTCCCACCATGGGATTTTGTTTAAAATCCCAGGAAATCTCATAGTTATCCCAATCCTCTTTAGCAATTTTAATTAATTTAGATGAATTTTCAGCAATAACATCAACCCAATTTCCTTGAAGACAAGGCAGTTTAGCAATATGTCCGCTTAGAAAATCCAATGTAGGTGCAATAAATTCTAATAATACTATTGCGAGCTTTGAATTTAATAACCCAGCAAAGAAGTACAGTGTTCTCTTATCGTTTTCTTTTGGAAAAAAGCTCGGGCCAGTCGAGTCAAAAATAAAACCATCTGCAAAATACCTAAAAGCTGTACTTGCACTAGACACTCTAGTCCATGAAATCCCTTCCCGAAAATAATTATGGACATTTCTTAAAGTAGACCCTTCGAATTTTTTTAATTTTTCACCATTATTTCCCCAATCAATAACAAATTCATTATTACCATACCACTTCCTATACGATCCACCTTTTTGACAAGGGACCCAATCTCTATTTAAATGATTAATCTCTGTCCACATCTTAAGAAATCGATCATTATTTCCTGTACTTAGCCCTGTACTTATATCCGCATAGTGTTCCATAGGTAAGTTATTTTTAAAAAGATTCATTAATCCCGTAGAGATCCAATACGCAATCGGTATTCCTGGGATTTGTCTGAAACTATCCTGTTTAACTTTATCAAAACGGTTTTTCTTTTCTATTAAAAGACTTTTTTTCTCTTCCTCACCTCCTTCAATCAAACGGAAAAATACCGGCAGATAACCATCAATATGATATTTACTCATTATCCAAGCCGTAGTCTGAACCACCTCTCCCGAAATCTGCCCAAATGCACGAGAGCCTAGATGTGCCATAGTGACAAAAATCTTAGTATCCAGCAGCCACTCACGTAGTGTCTCGTAGCTAGATAGAAACATCCACGACTGCATATTCACTTGAGCATTAAAACCATTCACCTTCAATAAACTAAATGCATGCTGCATAAACATTGCAAACAAATCTGACTTACTGTCAGGGAACTGTTTCCTAGCAAATTCTCTTAGATCACCGTTCATTCCCTTCTTACCCATATACGGCGGATTCGCTACCACCACATCATAGCGCTGCGCCAGCAACCATGCCTGATGGATAAAAGGAATCAGGATATGCGCCGCTTCTTTCTGATGAGTATCACCACTCGCTTCCAATTCAATGAGCTGTCGTAATAACGCTTTCAACGCTTCCTCATCCTGCTGCGGAACCTGAATCAATGAACCAAAGGTTTTTGCCTGCGTAAATAACGCTAACGTCCTTTCCAGCAATTGGTATTCATCAGCACTTTGGCTATTAGTGCTGATATTGCTCTGAGCAAACATATCAAAAGTACTACCGGGACAGCTTTGTTGATGCAAGTTAATCCCCTGCCACAAAGCTGGAATATTTAGCTGGGAGCTTTCCTGCAACGACAATACATTCAGGCGAATATCACGGGTAAAGATGCGGCGATCGTCTTGACGCGCCATCATTAACAACACAAAGCCTGAAAGCTGAACAGCACGATCATCGATATCCAGACCAAAAATATTATTTTCCAGAATTAACTGCGGAATTTCACGGCTGCGATATCCACGCTCCTCATATATTCGTTTCAGCACATTGTAGGCTTCGATTAAGATGTGACCAGAACCACACGCAGGATCAAGTACTTTAATACTCTCAGGTTCAATGCTATTTGGTGTCATTGTCGCTAATTGCACCTGTACTTCGGCAATCTGCTCCGCAGGTTCAATATAGTATGGCATGCACTCCTTAAGCGGAGAGTCAGGATAGGTTTGTAGCCATTGGCGACCTACGGAGTTTTGCACCAGATACTGCACGATCCAATTAGGGGTAAACAACTGAGTCGCGGCAGGAATATCTTCGCTCTTCACAACTTTACCGATAACCTGCTCCTTTCTTTCAGAAATGTAAAACTGATATAACCAGCCGATAATCTCTACCTGCTTCCAGTCCTCTTCAGGAATACTGTCCACCAGCCCGCGTAGGATCGAGTCAGTACGCGTCAAATTATCTGGCAGCAAAAGCTCAGTTTCATCATTGAGCGAGTCAAACAGGAACGGCATAGCTTTATGCAGGAAATGACACTGCCCTAACAACAGCTTGCGATACAACGCTTCATCCTGATCGCCCGCCAGTTTCATTTCTACCAGCCGCTGAGGATTGCTTAACTCCAGGCTTCCAACGACCTCTGGAACATGCGCTAACACCTCAAAACCAATAGGATCTGTAGGATGAGATAGCACACGGAAGCCATGATCCAGATATCCATGTAGCTCCATGTAACGAATAGCGCACAGGCGATTAAACCAAGTGTAGGCGACATGCTCAACTAACTGGGTATAACCCTGTACATGCGCACGCTCAACCAATCGATTACGACGCACCAATACCGTTTTAGGGTATTCATAGCGACCAAAACGAACCCGATCGCCTATTTCAGTCACATCAGCAATCTGCAAGTCACTGTTTTTATCAACACTAATCCCTAACGAGATGAGCTTTTGGGTAATGGCATGACAGAACTGAATTCGTGCCAGAGGAGCGTATTTTTTGATATTGGAAGTATTCATGGGCAATCCTTGCAGGCGTGATAAACGCCCGCGCGATTAAGTCACTGGAGGCGAACACGGTCACCGGCGTTGAGGGCATCAAATAATGTCTTACGTAGTTGCTCAAGCGCCTTTTCCATCTGCTCGGTCGTTTCTAACACGTCCCCACCAACGGCTTTTTTCATTTCGCGCGTAGCGTGGATCGCAAGCGTCTTTTTCAAAACGGGTACAGTCTGTACGGTAGGCGGGTCAGATATCGGTATCACTGGCGAGCTCTGCCCATCATGGCTAACTGATTTCTCTATCATCTGACGTTTTTTTAGCTGCTCATCAATCCAGTCGTTCATTCGCTGTTCAGCCTGTCCTTGCTGTAACTGGACCTCACTTTGCTCATGATAGATTTCAGGTATCGACTGTGTATTGACTACATGCTCACGACTTTGCTGCATTGGATACAACGCTTGATTCAACAATGAATCAGGTGCCTGACTCTGTTGCATCTGTTTTTTGACTTCTTCAATGCGGGTATCAATACGCTGTAAACCGTACTCACGGGCTTCGGTTAACAAACGCTGATTCACTTCTTGCACCTGTTCAATGAGCGGAACAATACAGCGGAGCTGAGAATAGGGCTTTGCCATTTGGTAAATGTGGCTTAGTTCAGTCAAGGCTTGATGAGCCTTTTCGTTTTTTTCTAACGCGCTACGATTAGCTTTAAAGCTGCCATTGAGTACTGTTGCCAACTGCTGCCAAGACTGGAGCTGATTGCCATAAAAATCACTGAGATCATCACGTGTTTCAGCAAAGTCTGCCAACGCGTTAGATTCATCGATCACTTTCTCCACCAGAGAAAAAGCTTCTTTCTGCGACAAAAGCGATTTAATCAGCTGAAGTCCTTCCTGAATCTCTTTTTCTCCGGGGAACTGCCCTGTTTGAATGGTGATTTGATAGCCGACATACTCACGTTCCCAACGTTCCAAAGTGGTACGAATATGCTTTGCCAATCCTTGCTCTTCGCGTTCGTTGAAAGACTCCTGCGCAACATTGTTCATGATATGTGCCGCCTTGCGCAGTTGGTCTTCATCATGCTGACGGACTTTCAGCAAACGTAACTCGCTATGCCGACGCGTATTCGTGAACACATCCCACGCCTGTTTCAAGCTAATTTGATTGTTTTGCAAGGTAAAATTGATTTTGCCTGAACGAGCCAAACGCGCGACCAACAATTTGACCTCGTCCTCTGGCCAACCAAAGGGGCGACGTCCAAAATGATTAAGTACATCCCGCAGGTAAACCGGCTTATGATAATCGACACTCATGCTAATCCAGGCTTCGACTTCCCGCGTAGCTTCTGGATTACCTTCCTCAGAGCACATAGCAAGATTGATTTGTGCAGTATCTTCTATCGTCAGGAGCGTATGAATTTCACGATTGATATCACTACTTGTTGGACGCAGCAATTTAAGTTTAGCGAAACTATTTTCAATGACATATCTACAGGCTTCATCCACCATGGCTGTTGGTGAGGCAGATTTTTTCGGTAAACGGACACCAATAGCATAAACCGTCGCTTCAACTAGCAGCTGTTCAATACGCACACGTAATGTTTTTTCACGACTCTGGTTTTCGCGATCCTTTTCCTTCAACAGCACATTTTGTTCTGGTCGCTGCCCAAATTGCTTGTTAAGGAAACTGTCTGTCTGCACCGTTATTTGCAAATCTTTCCACACCAGCAATTCATCAGCCAGTCGGATCAAGATACAACCGTTACCTTCAGCAGAATAAGGAATACAGGTAATATCATCGCGATAATGGTTATAGCAAGTATCCAGCGGGGTTAATATTTTCACCACTAAATCTTCCAGATGGGCGCCGTCTAAAGGGTGTCCATTACAGAAGCGGCTTATCGGGAAATCCTGCTTATTCACCGGGTAACGATATTTACGGTTTTTGAGCAAGTCATCAAAAATGAGGCTTGAGAGGCGGCGATTGATCGTGGTGTATTCTACTTCCACATTACGAATTTCATTCTCAATCTCTTTTTCTTCGTTAGTTAAGAACAAATATTCATCACCGCTACGGGCAATCAGCATTTGATTTTCAAGGCGCTGAAGGCTGGCCTCAAGCTGACGACGTAATGTGATTTTATCCGTATCAATCCGGTCGATTGTCAGAGTCACCAGATTATCTAAGGTGCTTTTTAGCAGATTAACATAGCGAATTAAGAATAGTGTCTTAAGCAGTTGGATATCCTGTTCATAGAGACCTAATCCCTCTGCTTGCTCAATAGTTCGCTTAACTGTAGGTTCCAGAAAACCCTCAATGGGTGCATAGAAACGCCAGAAAGGGATCAGCGTATTTAAATCATCCGACTGAACCTGTTGTGCCGCCGACTGAAACGCCGCCAGCAAGGAGCGCTCCCCCATGGCTAAATGTTTGCCCGTTGCCCCTTTGGTACGAATAGACTCAAACACTTTTTGTACCAGCTGAAAATGCCAAGGTACAAATGGGTAGTTATCAACAAATTCAGATGATTGCGTATAGGGCTTCAAAGTCGCCTTGGTCGTTGCATCAAAACCAAGCTGATTACGTAAAATGTCACCCTTCTGGGCAAAAATGGTTTGCAATGCTTCAACCGCTGATTCGGTTTTAGTTAATAAGCGTTTTTGAATAACTTCAGCGGTATTTGAACTGGAAAGCTGTAAACGCGTCGGGAATCGGCCCTGAATCTTAGAGAAATCCAAGCCATCACGCTGCTCTATACTACCAATAGCCGCATCAATATCCGCTTGCGACGTAACAATAACCCACGCTCGGCCACTACAGATCGTGCCAAGATTCTCAGTAATCGTCTGTAGTTTCAGCATCATCTGGGTATTTTTGCCAATAAACTGACCGACTTCATCGACCATAAACAAGATGTTGCCGTTTTCTCGGCTATCCAGATACTCTTCAACCCACTTGCAGAAGTTGGTGATATCTAAAGGAAAATTTGCATCAAACTGTTCCGCCCATTGACGTGACGATTCCTCACTTTGCCCGCTCGCTACACTTAATGCCTGTGCCATTTCATCACGGAAAAAGTCGTAAGCATCTCGCTCAGTTTCCCACGATGAGCCACTGATATCAGCAAAAGCGTCTTTAAACGCTTGATACTGTCCACGGCGGTCGAGTTCACGTTCTAAATGCGCGATATGCGGGAAGTCTGCACAGTAACCTACGCGTTCATTAAACACTTTTAGAAAGACTTTAAGGATCGCATCTTCACGATCGTCTGCATTAGCACGGGAATCAATATTGAATAAAAGCACTTCAGCCGGATACTGCACCGCTTTGCGAATATCAGCTAATAACAATGGATCTTCTACCTTGTCTTCAAAAAAAGACAACGCACTACGTCTATCACCATTGTGGATAACCTGCCGGTTGGCCAGCAAATAAGACAAGATTTTGATGAAATGTGATTTACCTGAACCAAAGAAGCCAGAAACCCAAACACCGATCTTATTCTCAACACGACCCCGTTCTGGGCCCACCGCGGGTAAATAAGCAGCAAAAAAAGCACGAAAATGACGATCAAGCTCACGCGTAATCACATATTCATCCAATTCAATGTAGGCGCTTTCATTGTCAATTTGTTCGGCTTTCACCACCCCGTTAATATTTCGGGTTAGCGGTTTGGCAAAGATTTGTTCAATATTCATCACGGTGCTCTTTAAGGATTATTCAGCAATACCGTAGGGCCAGTTTCAGGAACCAATCGGAATGCACGATAGTAGTTACGGGAATCAATCCCTGTGAGAGGTGTTAAGTCATAGCCGCTGTAGGTTCCCGGATAAAACATCAATAAAGGCGTGAATCCCATGACATCCTGTAGAGCGCTCATCAATTCGTGACCACGCACAAAAGGCCATGCATTCCCCAAGCCTGAAATAATCGCCAAATCCTGATCTTTTAAAGAAATGGTATTAGCAATGTGCTCAGCTATTTTTTTCTGACTGAGTAAACCTGAAAGCTGTTTCTTCATCGCTTCGGTACCCATCTGTTTTTCGCGCTCACAAACACGCTCAAATAAATTCCGTGCTTCCAACATATCAACCAATATCTTGAAGATATTCAGATGAACAAATGTGCGTTTCTTCTCCAACCGTTTAACCAGATATCGCAGGTATTCCCGCACCCGAATCTCTTTTTCAGCCGGGTAATCAAAAATCCAAAAACTGATTTCATTACCGGGGCGGGTATTACGTGGAATTCCCTCCATCTCTATGCGAGATTCAATTTGTGCTAGTCGGTATTCCAAAGCCCTGTCAATCACTGTTTTCCCTCCATGAGAGGAATCAAATCGCTGCGTTTAAGACGTATCAACAGATCATGAATTTCAGGTAGCAGGAATACGGTTTGCAGCTGGCGACGATGAGGAGCATCAAGATAACGGGCTTCACTTAATGCCTTTATCGCGTTATTGCCCATTTTCTTTAACGAAGACTCAGAGAAGCGGGTCAACTCAGGATGAACTCGACGTTGATCCTCAACAAAAACTTCCCATACATTAGCCGGCAAGGATTCACGGAATTGGCGTTTTGCATCATTAACCACCAATGAAATAAAAGCAGCGACCACAGGTGACTGCAACATCAACGCCACCATTAAGCATTGTTGACGTTCGCGTTCACTCCCATGTACCACCAACTCCAATCCTTTACTGTCCAACATAGATAGACGCAAGCGAAGAGTGCGCGCATAGCGAATCGCCGTCCTCTCCGAAGATGCCTGTAGGATATTTTCAGTGACAAGATGCTGCTGCCATTGCCCCTTGCTCGGTAATTGCAACATTATCTCGGCGATTAAACGACTTTCTCGGCTCCTCAAAGAACCGCCAAGGAGATCACCAATCCAGGTTTTATCGTACTTCATCTCATTTATAACCAGTGTTAAGAAATGGGCCGCTTTTTGATGTACTTTGCAAAATGAAGGGGGTTGTACAGGTCTTAATGAGTTGATTCCATCCAATGAAAGAGGCTGACTCTTCAATATCTTGCCTAATTGAAAAAATTTCTCATTTATTGTTATTTCCCCCAAATAAAACAACCTTACCAATAACTATACCCTATGGATTTCAAGATGCATCGCGGCGGCAAGGGAGCGAATCCCCGGGAGCATAGATAACTCTGTGACCGGGGTGAGTGAGTGCAGCCAACAAAGAAGCAACTTGAAAGATGACGGGTATAAATTATCAGGAAAATACACCGACATATTAAGATAAAAATAATACGAACAGAACATATAACCAATTAATTAGCATACGGTGCAATTATTAGCAAATATTAAAAACACAAATCAGGCGATTAGTAATTAAAAAATTTTAGAAAAGAACTCTATAAATAAAATATTAAGCAATTGAGGAAATCGACGGAGAAAAATAACCACTCAAGTTGGCGGAATTCAACTAATATGGAATTATTCCTAAATTACAGACAAAACAGATACTTTTAATCAAAATAATCATCAATGGAGACAACTATGCGCCATGCAATTTCCCTGCGGGACCTCTCTTTTCCGGCAATCATCGCCGGATTTGTCGCGGTTCTGGTTGGATATACCAGCTCAGCGGCTATTATCTTTCAGGCTGCTGAAGCCGCAGGTGCCACAACCGTGCAGATCGGTGGCTGGCTGAGTATGCTGGGACTTGGAATGGGTATCAGCTCTCTGGGACTATCGCTCTATTACCGGGCACCCGTCCTTACCGCGTGGTCAACACCGGGCGCCGCGCTGCTAGTGACAACGCTGCCAGGAACATCAATCAACGAGGCCATTGGTATCTTTATTTTTGCCTCGGCTCTGATCTTTCTGTGTGGTATTACCGGTCTGTTTGCACGGTTGATGAACTATATTCCACAAGCGCTTTCCGCCGCAATGCTGGCTGGTATTCTATTACGCTTTGGCCTTGATGCCTTTTCCTCGCTTTCAGTCAATTTTGTATTGACCGCCGGAATGTGCCTGACTTATCTTCTGACGCGCAAATATTTATCCCGCTATGCCATTGTCTTAACACTGCTATCAGGGCTGATTATCGCCTTTTTGCAGGGAGATATTCATTTTGAACAGCAATCCGCTGTCGCATTTGTTGCCCCTGAATTTATTGCACCCAGTTTTACGCTCTCTTCATTACTGAGTGTTGGTGTCCCATTTTTTATCGTTACCATGGCATCTCAAAATGCACCCGGTATCGCCACACTGAAAGCAGCGGGATATCCGGTTTCTGTTTCATCATTGATAAGCTGGACAGCGCTAATCGCGCTTATTTTATCCCCTTTTGGTGGTTTTTCCGTTTGTATCGCAGCAATTACAGCGGCTATCTGTATGAGTCCAGAAATTCATGCTAACCCCAATCGCCGCTATATGGCCGCTGCTGCTGCCGGGGTATTTTACCTGATAGCGGGCTTGTTCGGTGGCTCGATCAGTATGTTATTCAGCGCACTACCCATAGCCCTTATTCATACTATCGCCGGATTAGCGTTACTTGGAACCATTTCTGGCAGCCTGCTACAGGCCCTACAGAATGAAAAACAACGAGACGCAGCGGTAATAACATTTTTAATCACGGCTTCCGGCGTAACATTACTTGGCGTAGGTGCTGCATTCTGGGGGTTAATCGGTGGTGTAATAACCATGTTCCTTTTATCTTTACCTGAGAAAAACAAAATCGATCATTAGATGAACAGTAAAATTATACTTTTCAGCATTTTATGATACTTATTATTAATAAAACTTATGATAATTTGCCCGGTTTGTTGCGCGCTGAATATTACGATGGGACATATCTAAAACCTTAAATCCTCTTACTCGCAAAACTGGGCTTTCTATTATGAAATTTTTTAATATTAGCAAGTTAACTGTTATTTTATCCTGTCTGGCGATCCCTTATAGCTATGCAGATGACCGCCCAATTCTTTCTATCTCTGTCAGTCAGTCCGGAGGAAATCCAATCACTGCTGATGGTCATTTATCCAGAAAACCTAATAAACAAGAATCACGAATACTGCCTATTTGGGGGGATGAGGCCAGAGCTAAAGGTTATGACCTACCAGAGCCTTTTGGCGCTAGTTATGGTTATATGAATATGCGACAGAATATCGTTGTAGACGATATTAAAATTATTATACCGGATACCCCAGGATTTGAAGATTCACTGGGTATTCAAACAGGCAAGACCCGAGAAAAGAATGAATCCCATATGCTCAAGCTGGATACTTGGGTTCTGCCTTTTCTGAATATTTATGGCGTTTACGGCTGGACAAAGGGTACATCGAAAACCAACATTGAAGGAATTCGTTTTATGGGTCAGACTATTGAAGGAATGAAAGATATTCCCTTCACACTGGATTTTAAAGGTAAAACCTACGGTGGCGGTTTGACTCTGGCAGGAGGTTACGACCTGTTCTTTGGTACGCTTGATACCAACTATACCTACACTAGTTTGGATATTTTGGATGGCAAAATCAGCGCTTTGGTCATCACACCGCGTATTGGTTATGAATTTACATTCCAACCAATCATCCCGGGGCAAGGAAATACCAAATTACAAGTATGGACCGGCGGTATGTACCAGAAAATTACTCAGAAATTTGAAGGCAAGATTAGTAATCTGGACTTACCCCCTATGTTTGACCGAATGGTAAGTGCATTCGATGATTATGATAATATGAAATTCAAAGTGAAACAGCATGTTTCGGCTCGCTGGAATAATACCGTCGGCGCAAGGCTGGAAGTCACACGTAATTTCAACTTGCTGACGGAAGTTGGCTTTAACAAACGTAATAGCTGCTATATTTCAGGAGAATTCCGTTTTTAATGAATATCCGCTGTACTTTATATCGGCTGGCTTTAGTCAGCCTTTTTATTTCTGATTTCTCATATGCTCAAACACCACTCAGCAGGGAAAAAATTGATCACTGGCTTGAAAAATTAGGTGGCAGTAATACCTATGACAGCAGTAAAGCGATTGATTGGGGCATTTTACCCGGCCCTTTTTATACCCCAGAATTAGGTGCTGGCCTTGGTGTTGCTGTCGTTGGTCTTTATCGGCCAGATGATAACGATCATACCAGCCAAATCTCTTCCCTTTCCCTGAATGGATTTACCTCTTCAACCGGCGCCTTTGGGTTCACATTTGATAATTACAATTTTTTTGCTGATGATCAGTGGCGTTTCTTTCTTTCCGGTACATTGAATAACGTTCCTACCTACTACTGGGGAACCGGATATAACGCAGGCAAGATAGATGCCCACAAAGAAAAATATCGCTCACAAGAGCTGCGCTTACAACCCAGAACTCTTTATCGGGTTGCTGATTCTACCTATTTAGGCGCTGGCTGGAATTTTTCATCACTACATGCCAAAGACCCTGACAATGGCGCGAAAAAACTATTCGCAACCGAAAGCGACGGACGATCCATTTTAAGTTCTGGGGTAAGCGCCTATTTCAGTTATGACACCCGGGATTTCCTGCCTAACGCTTATCAAGGGCAAGTGCTTGATATTACCTACACACATTTTTCCCCTACATTGGCAAGTGACCGCCGGTTTAACACTGTTGATATGCGATACAGCCACTATTATCAATTAAATGAAAAATCTGTATTGACATTTGATAGTTACGGCCGTTTTACCGATGGTCAAGTACCGTGGAATATGCTGTCAATGTTGGGTAACAGTAACCGGATGCGCGGATATTATGAAGGCAGATACCGGGATAAAAATGTCATCAGCACCCAATTAGAATATCGGCGCAAATTGAATTGGCGGCACGGATTTGTCTTGTGGGCTGGGGCTGGCACCCTAAGCCATTACGCAGAAGATATTGGCTCAGAAAACTGGCTACCCACCGTTGGCGTTGGCTATCGCTTTGAATTCAAGCCCAAAATGAATGTGAGACTAGATTTTGGTATCGGTAAGAAAAGCAATGGATTTTATTTTCAGGTAGGAGAGGCGTTTTGAAATTGCGTTTATGGATTGCTGCTTTAATGTTAGTTGCAGGATGCCAGGGAACATTTTCTCCAATTGCACCTGTACAACCTGATTTAAATAGTGAAACAAACGCCGAAGCAACACGAGCATGGCCCGTTCTTAATCCAATCCCTTCTCCCGAAGGATTTAGAGCCTGCTGTGCTTTTGGCTATAATTTAAAAACTCAATTACTTGCCATTCCAATACCTTTTTATCAAATAAGTAATGTACTGGATGCCGATAATCTCGGCGAACATCATTACACTAACAGTTTTTTTGGTAATGTCGCTGCACTAACAGGTATTAGTAATGAAAAAGTGGGGATGATATACACCCGCCGAGGCGGATTCATTGACATTTCCCATGTCCGGGATACTGCCGATAATGCTGTTTTTCTATTCAGCCAAATTTGGCCCCGTCTTGGAGAAGAATGGCATATAGAGTTGAGTAACGAATTAGCATCACGCCGCATCCAGTTTTATCAATTCATGCCACCAGCAACTACAGAACAACGCTATACCTTAAGTGCTTATCTGGCCGTAAAACTCGCTTTTGAGCTTGCTGTATGGCATGAAATTGCCCAATGGTATGGTTATCAATCTGTACCAGGATTTTCTGAAAAAGTGTCGGCGTTTTCTCCTGAAGATCTCTATTCCAATCTATTAGGAGCCCGCCTTTCTCTTTCATTGATATTGGCAGGGCAAGTTCCGTCAATGAAACAATACCGCCTATCAATGCAAGCCATTTTACCTCCCGCACTGCGTGAGCTGGAAGCCTTATCTGCTGATGAAACCCGTAAAATGTTTGAACGGGTTGATGGTATCTGGTGGGACAGTAAACGTCGAGTACCTGATAAGCGCTTAATTCTTCAGCGTGATTACCATACTCACAGCAACCGTATGCCTAATATGGTTCCGACAGAACGGCAACAACCTCTCAGACTGGCCCTACCACAACAATATTCTGGCTATGTATTATCTGAATTAGCCGAATTACAATTGTGGCCTGGCCGCCAAATGCAAGAGCTTCCTGTGCCAGAAAGCTACTGGAACGTGAATGATTTTCCACAACTGGCAGAAAAAGCGAAAGAGCAGCAAGAAAATCATTGATTCATATATACCCAATGGATTTCAAGATGGATCGCGACGACAAGGGAGCGAATCCCCGGGAACATAGATAACTCTGTGACCGGGGTGAATGAGTGCAGCCAACAAGGAGGCAACTTGAAAGATAACGGGTATATTACCAATGAAAATAACATCATCAGTCAATGACATATAAAAAGATCTCAGATTACTATTTCTTAATGAATAATTTTAACGAATTATCATCAATTATTATTTACCATTTCCATAACATTATACCATAATATAAAATCAATCCCCCCATAATAGAACCAACTACATTAACAGCCCTTAAATTAAGTCACCAAAGAAAAACCACATTCCCAAAATATTATTCCAAATAACAAAAAACCGTACTGAAATATTTACAAAGATAAAAAAACAATAACTAATTGATATAAAATAATTAATATAAAACAACATAAAAAACAAATTAAAGAATCAAAAAAACATTAATCTGCCAAACAAACACCAACAGAAATAAAATTCACAAAAACAAAAAAACACAGGTATTAATTCCAAAAAACACTCACACATCGTGTATTTTACTTATTTTCACTCATAACATAGAAGTTTACTCTTAATTTAATTTAAATAATAAAAAAAACTTCTTAAATACGTATAATCGTCTATAATATATAATTCCAAGGTATAAATATGTATCAACAATATCATCTTTATCTAAGTAAAAAAACAATAACTTACATCAGCAACAATTAAATTTATTAAATCTAACTTAAGAGCCTATCTCAATAGGCGTAATTGTTGCAGGCAGTTTGAACACGGACAGCGCGGAAAAACCGGAGCGTACACGTAGTACGTGAGGATTTTGAGCACTGCCCAGGTTCAAAATGGCAAATAAAATAGCCCTATTGGGATAGGCAGTAAGTTACCAGACTATTTTCAGTCACATAATATGTTGATTTTTATTTTAAATTCATAAAATCAAATTAATTTTTCAGACGGACACAAACATCTTTTTAAAATCTTTTTGATGTGTCAGGGGATTCAGGGCCCCTCTCTTCACTACCCTGATAAGGCCAATTCAATACATCCCTACTCCCGGAGAGGAAAAATGAATAAACTAGCTTTATCCACCGCCGCCGCTCTTATTTTTACTACAAGCTCTGCAATTGCATTCGAGGGTGCTAATGGTGGCACTATACATTTTTCTGGTGCAGTTGTTGATACCACTTGTACTATTAACGGTGGTGTTTCAGCGAATCTGTCAATTATATTAGCTCCTATCTCTGTCTCTCAAGCCAGCCAAAAGGAAGGTTTACTTGATTCCGGTAAAAAAGCATTTTCACTAGAATTTTCTAACTGCCAATCCAAAGCGGTTGGTTTTGCCCCAGAAACCTCTATGCTGAAAATAGAGTTTTCATCAGCAAACTCTATTTCTAACGATGGTAAGTATCTGGTCAACGAAGAAGTTAATGCAGATGGTAAGCCTAAAAACGTAGGTATTGCTATTGTTAAACATTCAGAAGAAAATACCCCGATTATTCTGAATAAAGCTTTTGATACCGGGATCAAAGGTTCTGGCTCAGCGCCTGAAGTTATTGATTTCTATGCTAAATATTATAAAGTAGGCACTGCTGAGGCGGACCCAGGTAAAGTAGTAACAAGGGTTACTTATCACCTTACTTACCTATAATTATTGACCACAATAAATAAAGCCTATTTAGATAAATAGGCTTATCTACTTTGACAAAAATAACATTATGAAGAAATTATTTTTAGCTACATTATTAACGGTGACGGCTTTACCCTCATATGCCAACATCGTCATTAATACAACTCGTGTTATTTATCCAGCCAGTAATAAAGAAGTGTCTGTTCAATTATTAAATGCGGGCGATCAGCCCTCTCTGGTACAATCCTGGATAGATGATGGCGATCCTAACTCAACACCTGAAACAGCTAAAGTCCCTTTTTTGCTCACGCCTCCAGTCGTCAAAGTTGATGGCAATAACGGCCAACAACTAAGAATTAAGTACACTAACAGCAACCTACCCCCTGATCGGGAATCACTGTTTTATTTAAATGTTCTAGATATTCCCCCCGTTGCAGAAAATATTGCCGATAAAAACGTCATGCAGATTGCTATTCGTACCCGCATCAAATTTTTCTATCGGCCTGAAAAGCTTTCTATTTCACCTAAACAGATCGAACAGCATATTGTATTAAAACGTGACGGCAGCAAATTAAAATTGGATAATTCATCACCCTATTTCCTAAATGTTGTCGGCCTCAAATCTTCCAACACTCAACCTAATTTATTAAACGAGGGAACAATCATTAAACCACTCTCTTCTTATTCATTCAGTACCAATGTAAAATTAAAAATCGGAGACAAATTAACTTTAGCTATTGTTGACGACTTTGGTTCTATAAATAAATTAACTTTACCACTTCAATAGTGATATTACTGGCATAGCATAGAACATGATAAGAGAAAAAGTTAGTCCGTTAGCTCTGATAATCACCACTATCCTGTATACAGATTATTTATGTTATGCCACAACATTTAATACTGATTTTTTGGCTGGCGAATCTGCAAAAGCAGATTTGTCCAGATTTTATTCTACTTCCGAATTACCCGCTGGCCGTTACGATATTGATGTATACCTAAATAATGACTGGAAAGGACGATTTGATATTCATATCCAAAACGATGGCAACGATATTTACTTGCTAAATGAAGATTTGCCAAGGTTAGGTATAATAATTGATAAGAACCAATTACCAGAATCATCCTTATCTCAAGATGAAATTCTCCTTACTAAGATAATACATGAAGGAACAGCTAATCTTGATGTTCCTAAACTCAGCTTATATTTGGTTGTCCCTCAAGCTTATATTAAAAATGAACTAAAAGGCTACATCGATCCTGCATTCTGGGACAAAGGGATTCCAGGAGCCATGCTTTCCTATAATGCCAACTATTACCGTACTCAGAATAGGAATAAACAGCATCGTGGTCATGAAAATGAAGATAATGCTTACGTATCACTTAATAGCGGTTTAAATCTATTTGGCTGGCAATTACGTGATCAATCCGCTTATCACTACACACGTTCAAATGGCAATAAATGGAGTAATAATACCCGATATCTGCAACGAGGAATTTCATTAATTAACTCAGAGCTTCGTATTGGTGATCGCTATACATCAAGTGATTTGTTCGATTCTTTCCGCTTCCGTGGTATTAATTTAAAAACAGATATGCGCATGTACCCGGATGCCTGGCAAGGGTTTTCCCCTATCGTCCGGGGAGTTGCACAGACTAACGCCTTGGTAAAAATCACGCAGGATAACGTTATTATTTACCAAGGTAGTGTACCACCGGGACCTTTTGCCATTGATACTATTTTACCAACAGGTTCTGGCAGCGACTTATTTGTCGAAGTTACAGAAGCGGATGGACGCACCAACAGCTTTACTGTTCCCTTTTCATCCGTCCCTAATATGATGAAAGAAGGTCTTAGCAAATATGATATCAGTGCAGGAAAAGCCCAAATTGCCAACAGTCACCATAAACCCAACTTTTTCCAAGCCAGCTATCAATATGGGTTCAATAATATTCTTACCGGTTATACAGGTGCCATTATCAGCAAAGACTATTATTCATTACTATTAGGCAGTGGATTTAACCTAGCGATTGGCGCAGTCTCAATTGATATTTCACAATCCAGTACTAAATTTGACAATACCCCAACGATGAAAGGCCAGAGCTACAAAGCAGCTTATAGCCGCTATATTCCACAAACAGGAACCAATTTCTCTCTAGCTGCTTATCACTATTCAACTAAAAACTATCTGAATTTGATCGATGCCATTAATCTGCATGACTGGCTAAGTAGCGGATACAACCGACAATACTATTCTCATCAGAAAAACACTTTCAATATTAATTTAAACCAAAATCTTGGTCGCGGGGCAGGTTCACTTTTTCTTTCGGGAACATTCCGTGATTACTGGAGAACCCAGAATAAAAGCAGAGAGTATCAAATGGGATATTCCAACAGCCTGGGCAAAATCAATTATACCCTGACAGCAAGCCGTGTTCGGTACAATATCAATGAAACAGACAGTAAAGAGGAACAACGTTACTATCTGATGCTGTCTGTTCCTTTTGAGCTGTTTGATTATCCTGCCTATCTGACCAGTAATATCTCAATCAATGATAATCACTACAACAACAGTGATTTGGGATTAAGTGGCAGCGCAGGCCCACACAACCGTCTGAATTATCACCTTAACATTTCAGATCAGAAAAGCGGTTCCACCACAACCAGCGCAAATTTGACCTATAAAACATCCGTTTCCACACTCAGTAGCTCTTATAGCCAATCCAAGGATTACCGTCAGATGGGACTCGGTGCAACAGGCAGTTTGGTTGCTTATCGGGGCGGCATTCTGGCCGCTAATCAGGTTGGAGAAACCTTTGCAATCATTGACGCACCAGGCACAGCTAATGCTTCTGTGAATGGTGATAAAAGCATGGTGACGAATAACAGCGGTAAATTGTTGATACCTTATCTTTCCCCTTACCGTAAAAACGCCATCATGCTGGATACCAGTGAAGTGCCGGAAGAGTCGGCTGAACTTATCGGTAACATCAGAGATGTTGCTCCCTATTCCGGTTCTATTACCCATATCAGATTTAAAACAGACCAGCGAAAAACTTTTATTTTCTACTCCACTCAGGCCAATGGTAAACCTTTACCTTTCGGTACTGAAATTGTCGATTCAGAAGGTAACAGCCTTGGATATATTGGTCAGGGTAGTATGGTTTTCCTACGAGTAGAAAAATTGCCGCAACAAGTTTATGTCCGCATTGATAAATCAGGTGAAAAGAGTTGTGTAATAAGCGATCCACAACCTGATGAAATGGACTCAACCGCCAATACTTGTCGTTAAGGGAGGAAGATAATGAAACTTAAGCTATTGTATCTGTCGGCCCTAATCAGCCTGAACAGCAGTATAGTTTATGCAAACTGTCAACCCAGTGTCGCAATCACTGCACCAGCAATCAATATCGATATGACAGATCATCTCTACTTGAACAGTAATGCAAGCTGGCAACTAAATACCCGGTATTCCGACTATTTTAAATGCACCTCAAATGCATTATGGAAGCAAAACTCTGTTGCTAACGGTTCACCGTTTACCAAAAATAAGGTTGTTCTCGGATTCAATGGAGGCAAAAATTATGTAGAAGTGACTATCACTAATCTTTCTCCCAGTAGTAATATTTATCTGGGAAACAGTAACACGACATACCCTGCCAGCAAATTGCAAGCCCAATTTACACTTAATGTTAAGCTATTAAACGGTAGACCTGGTGGTAGTAATATTCACGTTTTTTCCGGTAACACTGCAACATTAAAGACAGCTGTAATAGCCATGGACACCACCAATATAGGACTTTTTGACGCCATTCTCCGTTTTGCTACCGATTTCCTGACTTTTATTCTCACCTGGGTATGGCCCACTCATTCTGAAGATATCTATTACCAACCCGTTACCATGATTTTTAATCGTCAAGATACGACTTGTCACTTCTCAAATGCGGGACTAACAGTGAATCTACCAAAGGTTAACCGCGCTACGCTTCTTAGCGGAACAAATAAAGGAGAAACACCTTTTACACTCAACTTTGAATGCAATTTTCTTCTTAATGGTAAAACTTCACGTTCAGTTAAAGCCTATCTCAGCAGTAATAATCTGCTACCAAACGATAACCGAACTTTAATCGATAACAAAGCAGGCGCCGCTAAAGGCGTTGGCATCCGAGTCTCTCAACCGGGTAGTTCAACACCTATCACTTTCAGTACCTCGCAAACATCTTCCCAAGGTGCAACACCGTTATTCAGCAAAAATACCGACAATGCCATGGACAAACGCTTTGCCATTGATCTTAATGCTTACTATTACGTTTATGATCCTAAAAACATTATGTCAGGGGAACTAAAAGCAACCTCTGTTCTGAACTTTGAATACAATTAACCAAAATCAAGAAGCAAAGGAAATGCCCCTTCTTTTTGTTATCCGAACCCCGATTTATGTATCAATAAGTAATAATATGTAACAAAGTGTTTCCGAATAAAAATTCATTTACATTTGCAACCTACCCTGATTCTATGTAAAGCAATGATAATCCTAGCATTCAACAATCTCGAACACTGACTTAATTTCCTAATAAAATAGTACAATTCATAAAATACATAAAAACAACATATTTAAACTTATCAATAAGATTAAAAAAACAATATCAAAACCATATTCAATCATATTATTTAAATATAAACAAGGTCATAAAAAATACATTCAAATACATTTTACACAATATAAAAAAGCAATTAATACAATATAAACCATAATAGAATAAACAATTCAAACAGACATATCACCAAGAAAACAAATAATTAAAAATCAATTACATACAAAAAATACAAATTAAAATCAAATAAAAAAACAATATAAAGTTAGATAAAAATATATTTAAACATAACATATCAATATAAATAAAATTAACCAACCCACTACATATCCAATATAAATTGAATTAAAAAAGCATTATTAATACAAATCCAAAAATATGCATATTTATATTTTAAAAGAATAAATATATTGGAAAATATTTACTTTAACATATATCTTTTTATTATATTTTCACAACATAATAAAAAGTAGATAATTTTAACACTTTGTTACTTATTTTAACTTAACATTTATAATCATATCGAATACCCTGCACCGCACCAATGACCATAGATATATACCCAATAGATTTCAAGATGGATCGCGACGGCCAGGGAGCGAATCTCCGGGAGCATAGATAACTATGTCATAGAGAACTATGTCATAGATAACTATATCATAGAGAACTCTGTGACCGGGGTGAGTGAGTGCAGCCAACCAAGAGGCAACTTGAAAGATAACAGGTATATTACAAAATCAGCTCAAGCCTGACAGACAAAACTCAATATCTAACTCACAGAGAAAAAACACCTATCGGTGACGGGTTACCTGTTTATGAAAATGATACTTATTATTATAGCGGCAATATTAATATCCGTTAGTTTATTACTCGGGGCAGTATTCTTACAATTAGCAATATTATAGATAAATGGGATCAAACCAAATCCAATAACTTTAGATATTCGCTCAACCGGTTTATCGATCTTTTCCTGCCCGGTAAAAACATTTCAGGAGTGAATTAAACAAAAAAAAACATTATTATTTATTATATATAAACCAAACTGGACAATATTATTTCATATAGAAATCATACACAACCAACTATAACTTAATAGAAAATAGAATACATCCGTAGTATATCAACTTAAATTTCAGTAGAAATTCTTATGGATTATTAATAACTCTGGTCATACTGGATTTATTTTGCTAGCATTAGCTCGTTTTTTATTCAGAGCAAACGAGGAAAAGCAATGCCCTCTCGAACGATGAGGACAACCGCCATCTTCGCTTTCTTTATTTCACTGTTGTTTTCCGCTTTTAGTCAAGCATCAACTAGTACCGCTAAAAGCATAGAGTATTCTCACAATGGCATACCAAGTAGTTTGCCAGATTTACGAAAATACCCTTCGGGCACCCCACGTAAGAAAGCGTTTTTAAATGTTGTTGTCCCTGTGATTGATCAACACAATCAACAAATTATGCAGGAAAGGAAATGGCTACTGAAACATCAGGATGCCAAACATTGGTCCTCTCAGGATATCAAGCACCTGCAACAGATTTGTAAAAACTACAACATGAGCTGTAGCAGCTCACCTAAAAAAGTTAACTGGAACAAGCTACTGAACCGTGTTGACATCATTCCAACCCATTTTGTTGCTACTCAGGCTGCAACAGAATCTGGTTGGGGAACTTCTAAGCTTGCACAGCAGAATAACAACCTGTTCGGTATGCGTTGCGGTAACGGCTGTAAGAGAACTCAGGGTAAGATAAAAGGTTATTTCTCCTATCCGACTATAAATGATTCTGTCAAAGCCTATATGCGGAACATGAATACCCATAATGCTTATGAATCATTACGGGTTTCACGCGCTAAACAGAGGAGCCTTCAAAAATCACTGAACACCAGCAAGTTGATTGATAATCTTGAAGGATATTCACAATTAGGCTCTACTTACAACAGTTACCTGCATAAGGTGTTTAACAGCAACAAAGGGCTTATCACTCAAGCACAAAAGTTAGCTAAAAACGAGTACGACTAAAATTCTCGTCAGTATGAGTTCGAATATATACCCTAATGGATTTCAATTTGCAGCGCGGCGGCAAGTGAACGCATCCCCAGGCGCATAGGTAACGATGTGACTGGGGTAAGTGATAAATGAAAGCAGCCAACAAAGCAGCAACTTGAAAGATAACGGGTATATAGCTCTCTAACTACCAATATCATCTGTTGCATAGAAATATGGAATGGATGATTTTCTTACATCCACCAGCTTGTCTTACTCATTGATAGAATGTTTAGGTTGAATATTATAATATCATTCAAGATTGTCTTAATTGCGACGAAATGATTAACCAGAGTTTAATATGAATTTCTTTTCTTTTGAGTTTCTCGGGTCCTTTGTTGCCTTCTTTCTCTTGTATTGGATGTTACAAAAAAGTGCAAAAGTACAAAACTATTTGCTGATAATCGCAGGTTATCTGTTTATCTTTTCTTTTAATCCACTTTTCGCCGGTATCTTATTTGGTTATACATTATTCATTTATCTTTTAGCAAACATAGCCAGTAAATTTCTATCCAATCGCATCACGTTTACTATCCTAACGATAGGTATTCTGGGATGTTTTACTGTATTCAAATATTATTCTTTCTTTCAAGAAAGTCTCCAGCAAGCGTTTGCACAATTTGGCTTATCCATAGATTTACCTGTACTGACACTACTCGTACCTCTTGGTTTATCTTTCTATGCATTCCATTCTGTTAGCTATGTCGTTTCCGTTGGAAAAAATGAAATTCCACCGGCATCATTCCCTGATGTCGTTTTATACCTCTGCTTTTTCCCAAGTATTGTTGCCGGACCAATAAACCGAGCTAAAGATTTCCTGCCTCAAATTCAGATTCCATCAAGAACAATCATCGAACCATCAAGAGCCATATTACTGATTATATTAGCAATAACTAAACTATTCCTGTTTAGCTCTTATTTGTCTGAAAATTATGTAAATCCAATTTTTGATGATCCCATCGGCTACGATGCAGGGCAAATCCTGGTTGGTATTTATGCCTATGCCTGGCACATCTATTTTAATTTTTCCGGTTATACCAACTTAGTTACCGGATTAGCGTTGCTCCTCGGATTTAAAGTTCCTGAAAACTTCAATGCCCCTTATCTGGCTGAAAATTTACAAGCCTTCTGGCACCGTTGGCATATCAGTTTATCTGAATTTATCCGCGATTACGTCTATATTCCTTTTGGCGGTAATAAAAAAGGGTTTCTACGTAAAAACCTTAATTTATTTGCCGCCATGGTAATCTCCGGCTTATGGCATGGTGCCGGAATTAACTTCATTATTTGGGGAGCTATCCATGGATTAGGATTAGTCATCCTAAATATTAAATATCAATTATTTTCTCCAACAGATAAAAAAAATAAGAATATACCCAAGAACCCAATGACTTCATTTTTATCCAAAGTGATCACTTTCCACTTTGTTTGTCTGGCATGGGTTTTCTTCCGTTGTCCTACTCTGGATGATGCCCTAGCATTATTAAATCAATTAATATCATCAAATTTACTCCACTCAATCATAGCCAATGGCTGGTTGCTGATAATGTTCTGGGGGCTGTTTATTATTTACCCGCAACTCGTTAATCTGAAAACAGTAGTTGAGAAAATCCATGCCCATATTCCATGGATATACTACCCAATACCATTAGCTATCATTCTGACTTTGGTATTTATGCTTTCACCACAAGGAATGCCAGGATTTATCTATGCTAATTTCTGAGTTCAAATCCAATTTAAAAATAGCCGGGCAAGTCATTCTTATCATAGTATTAACCAGCCTACTGTTAATCTGGTTGAATCATCGTTCACTGGATAGATTCTGGCAACAGAAATACCACCAGCAAAGCCTTTGGGCAACGTTACAAGGTAATCCTCTGTGGGATTTTGGGGATAATCTGGAACAAGGGGTTCTGGCTGCGGGAGAAGCTTTCATATTACACACCAGCAATAACAGAGACAATCATCAGCAAGCTGCTCAGAAATCCAGTATTACACTCCCTAAAGATTTTCAGATAGGATTGCGGTTCTTAAATGGTTATATCTCTCCTGCTACAAATTCATCTGAGACTTTCCCTGCGTTATTACAAAAATCCCCTCATGCTAATTCTGTCATTTCGTCAGTGCCCCATGATCCAAAAGATAACCCATCCAGTACCGTTATCGCCAAAACCAATGTGACGCTAACAGCTAAGGATAAAGTACTTTTTGCCGGAGATTCAATGATGCAAGGTATTGCTCCTCATCTGAAACGTCGGCTCTTTCAGGATTACGGTATTTCAAGTATTAATCTCAGCAAGCAAAGTACTGGGCTTGCTTACCCCAGTTTCTTTAACTGGCCGGCAACTATCAATAAGACGCTGGAAGCCAACCACGATATCAAGTTGGTTGTTATCTTCCTGGGACCCAATGATCCTTGGGATATGCCACCACAATATGGACGTATTTACCTAAAATTTGCCAGCACTGATTGGGAAAACCTCTACCGCCAACGTATCAACACGATCCTCACTGAAGCACGTCACCATAACGCCGATGTCATCTGGGTTGGCCCTCCGAATATGCGGCAGAAAAAACTTTCTACCAGCATGGAATACCTGAGATCATTGTATCAATCAGAAGTAGCAAGAGCCGGAGAAATATACGTTTCTGTTAATGATATTTTTAAATATCATGCGGATGATTATTCTGATTATATTGGTGATAATAGTAATAAAATTAAACTCAGAAGCGGTGATGGTATACACTTTAGCTTGAAAGGTCAGCAAACTATTTCAGACAACATAATTTCATTGATTGAATTTATTCAGGAACCAGCCAAACAAAATGGAAATGCTTAAACAACTTCGCAAGCGATACCAGCCTGTTGGCATTGGTCTGATCATCATACTCTCTTTAAGCCTGATATCATGCCATAAGCGGAAACCTAAATCTTTACTAACACAACACCCAGTGATAACCAACCAACAGTTAACCGACTTTGGTGAGCCGAATCTAGCCTTACTTGCAGACAAACTTCGCAACAGCCACCATAATCAATTGCATTTTGTTCAGATGGGTGATTCCCACACTGCTGCGGATTTTTTCACTGGCAAGCTCCGTTCTCTGTTACAACAACGCTTTGGTGATGCCGGTATTGGTTTTGTCAGCCCAATAGATGTCCCCGGACAACGTAATGCAATACTTGGTATAACGGATGATAAACAGCAATGGGAACTGACCACCAGCCGCAAAGATAACCGGACCGATTTCCCTCTCGGAGGGACAATTGCCGAGCCTAATAGCGAAACCAGCAAACTAGTTTTAAAGCTATTTGCCCCAGCCTATACTCACTATCAACTCAAAGCGTTATATCAGGCATCTGGTGATTCTCAGATTCTGGTTCAGTCTGCAACCAAACAAACCCTTAAATTACCGTCAACTCACGGTCAATGGCAGTTTTCCCCTGAAAAAACCGTCAAGTTCCCAATTAATATCATGGCGATACAAGATAATCAGCTGAAATTAGGCGGCTGGTTTATCAAACGTAAACAATCAGGTGTTATATTATCCGCTTTAGGTATTAATGGTGCGACCATTAATATGATGGATAAATGGCAGCCACAATGGATTAATACCTTAGTTCAAATGCATCCTGATCTAATTATCCTCGCTTATGGTACAAATGCAGCTTTCAATGATTCGTTAGATTTATCGGGTTATCGCCAACAATTGACAACCAAGATAAAACAGATTCGTCACCAGTTACCACAAACAGCTATTCTTATCATCGGACCAAGTGACTCCTTAAAAAATAGCCAAGCAACAAGCTGCGCAACACAACAACCCGCCATGTTGAATAATGTTATCCATATTCAACAAGAAGTCGCTCAAGATCAGCACACACTATTCTGGAACTGGCGTGAATATATGGGTGGCGAGTGTTCAATTAAGCGCTGGGCGCAACAAAATCTTGCACGACCTGATTATGTTCACCTTTCAGCCGCTGGTTATGAGCGTAGTGCGAAAGCGTTATATAAACAATTAATGGATACTCTTGGGCAATAGGTAACGATAAAATCGCGTTTCAATAATACTAAACGTCAGTATTATATAATGCGGAAAAATTGAATATTTAGCCTTAGATTTATAACTGCAACATGCAAAAAATCGCTAAAAACCAATCCAATAAAGATAAATCATCATTTTATTGTATTTGATAGATTGAAAAATAAGTTCGTACCACCTGTAACACATAGCGTTAAAAAGAGTGTTTAAAATATGATTTTCTCAAAAAAGTACCCTAAAGGTTCCATAAGAAGATTCATTTCCGGTTGGAAAGAATGTAGTTTTGAACGTTATCAACAAGCGTATTCTCTTTATGGCGGGGGAATATCTACTCACCCAAATGTTGTACGTTTTCTAAATGAAAAATTTGGCAATAGTTTTATCTTTTACGTTAAAGAAAATCCACTGTCAGCAAACATTATCGAAGGAGCATACTTTACGTGCAAAGATCATCATCTGGCCGCAAGTCATCAGAAAGATTATAATTTTTTCAGTTATGACGAAATTATTTTCCCTATTGCTAAATACCTCAAGACCATAATTCCAGGTAAATCAAAAACCCTATCAGTCTTGCACAAAGAAAATTTTATCAATGCTCATTATGGTTGGTTAAATAAACGAACAATATGCCTTGCCAAAGAAGATTTTTCTTATAAAACAAGAAGAAATCGCAGTAATGAAATTAATAAGTTTAAGCGTTCAGGCGGGGAAATATGTCAAATTGACGATTTTACCTGCCAAGAATTCGTCGACATTTACACCACTCTGTACGAAAAACGGTGGGCTAAACAACATAATGAAAAAGAGAAAGAAAAATTAATTGAATTATACACTGAACTCAAGCAACACCTGTACGGAAGTGTATTAACTATCAATGGAACTCCCGTAGCCTATGATTTAGTTATAAAATCAGATAGCCCTCAATGGATTTCATTTGATGCAATAAATGGTGGATTCGATCCTGAATATTCCAATCTAAGTCTTGGAAGTATCGTAATGTGGCTGAATATTAGAAATGCCTCGGCTCTTTGTCAGCAGCAGCAAAAAACTATGCGCTATTCTATTGGTAGACCTTCTTTCGCCTATAAAGATCGCTGGTGCAATCGCCATCCATTAGCGAGAACACTATTCTAGTTTTATTAATCATCTACACAATTGGCTTATCGTCCGCCTTCATAGAAGGCGGCATTGTTCAACGCCATAAAAGAGTGCTTCAAATTTTGGCTATTTAAGATGACAGAGGAATTACATCACAGCAAAGAAAATCATCCCAACAACAGCGCCCGTTGTTCCAAGGATGGTTTCCATAATTGACCAAGTTTTCAGGGTCTGGGATTCTGTTGCGCCAGTAAATTTACCGAATAACCAAAAACCTGAATCATTAACATGGCTCAATACCAGAGAACCTCCTGCAATACAGATTGAAAGAGCCGCAAGCTGAGCGCCAGAATATCCCAACGTATCAACCACCGGCAGAACCAAACCAACCGTCGTCAAACAAGCCACAGTTGCAGATCCTTGAATAACACGAACCGTACTAGCAAGAATAAAACTCGCTAATGCAATTGGCAGGCCAGAACCAATCAATGCATTCCCCAGAGCAGGACCTACACCGGAATCCACCAATACTTGTTTGAAGACACCACCGGCCCCAGTAACTAATAAAATAATTCCAGCTGGTTGAATAGCCGAAGAACAAATATCCATCACTTTTTCTTTACTCATTCCCCGACGTATTGCCAGACCATAAATGGCAATCAAACAAGCAACCAGAATCGCAGAAAATGGATGGCCGATAAATTCAAGCCACTGGTGCAATTCAGAACCTTGTACCACAAAGCGCTCACCAATAGCCTTTGATCCAACCAAAGCCAAGGGAAACAAAACCAGCGATAAACTCAGACCAAAAGATGGCATTTTACCTTGACCAAGGCTTGGCTCACTTATATCAGCAGGTAAATTCAAGGTGACATATTTACTGATAAAACTACCAAAAATCGGGCCAGCTAGTAACATCCCGGGAATTGATGCACTGATACCAATCAGGATCATCCAGCCAAAATCGGCATTCATCTGTGAAGCTAACAACATCGGAACTGGGCCAGGTAACAGAAATGCCGCAGCAGCTGCAACACCCGCAAACAGAGGGACAATCAATTTCACTACATTACCGCCAGTACGGCGCGCTACTGCAAATGCCACACCAATCAGTAAAACAATAGCTACATCAAAAAATAGTGGCAAAGCACAAACCAAGCCAGCTATCCCCAATGAATAATGAGCACGCTTTTCACCAAAACTATTTAGTAATTTAACTGCAATCTGATCCAGAGCGCCTGTTTCGTGTAAAACCTTACCAAACATTGCACCCAGTGCGACAACAATTGCCAGAAAGCCTAGCGTCCCCCCCATTCCTTCTTGCATTGTTTCGGTCACTTTATCCAGCGGCATACCTGAAAAAACACCCGCCCCCATAGAAACCAGTATTAATGCCACAAAAGCATGTATTCTGGCCTTCATCACCAAAAACAGTAGTAAAAGGACAGAGCCAACCGCTGTCAGCACTAAAGTCAAAGTACCCATTATTTTTCCCCTGAAATGACGCTATTAATTATTTTTATTGAGTGATTAATCACTTCATCAAGAGACGATCTAATATCTATCAGATAAACATCCTTTTCATCACTGTCTGGTTCTTCTAATGCTTCAAACTGAGATATCAACATTTGAGGTTTAAAAAAATGATCTTTACGTGCTGTCAACCGGCTTTCAATTAAAGCAAAATCGCCTTTCATGTAAAGAAATGACAGATTCTTATTATTATCACGCAGCATATCCCGGTAATGCCTTTTTAGAGCAGAACAAACGATCAGAGAAACTAGATTTGTGCGTTGCATAGCAAAAACTGCATCATTCAATGACTTCAGCCAGGGCTTACGATCTTCGTCATTCAGTGCATAGCCTTCAGCCATCTTATTAATATTAGATCTTGGATGTAAAAAATCGCCATCCAAAAAGGCAGAGTCCAATTTATAGGCCACAGCATTAGCAACAGCAGATTTACCGCTGCCGGATACCCCCATAAGCACAAAAACATGATTCGGATGATGGGTATCACTCATATAAGCTCCTTAGCACAGATATTTTATCTGCGAATGTTACCGGTAACTGTTATCGGTAACATTATCGGAAGTAGCAGCAATATTCGCAACAACACAGAATCTTCAGGAAATAAAAATGTGATGTTTATCGCAAAGTAAGTTTAAAAATATAAAATCAATAGATCGATTAAATACTTTCTCCTGGTGATATTTCAAAACCAATATCGACCATTTTCTGCGGTAAATGTTCACCTTTCAGCCGTGACATCAATAATTCAGCAGCTTTCCGTCCCATTAAATCACGAGGTGTCAGTACACTCGCAAGTTTTGGTGTCATAACCTGACCAACATCGTGACCATGGAAACCCGCTATAGCAATATCGTCCGGTACAACTATTCCCTGACGTTGGCACTCAAAAATTGCCCCAATAGCAAGGTCATCGTTGGTACAGAATAGGCCATCCACATCAGGATATTTCGTTCGTGCTTCATTCAATAACTGTCCCCCCAATGTGTAAGAAGAGCTGTCTGGAGTCATCACCTTACCAGGCTTTAAACCTGCGCTTTTCATCGCAGCTTCATAACCTTCCAGGCGAATAATTGTCCTCTCATCCTGTCTTGCTCCAAGATAAATAACCTGCTGACAACCTCGCTCAATCATTGCCATTGTCATCTGCCGAGCCGCCTCAAAGTTATCAATACCGACTGCTGTATCAAAACAAGGGGAAACACAATCCATTAATTCAACAACAGGAATACCGGCCGTTTCCAACATCCTTAAGGTTCGCGGAGTATGAGCACGCTCCGCAAGAATCAAGCCATCAACATTGTAAGAAAGCAAAGAAATCAGACGCTCTTCTTCTTTCTCTGACAAGTAACCATAGTGAGCCAACATAGTCTGATATCCATTACGGTCTGTCACGTATTCAATACCACGGATAACCTCCGCAAAAACCTGGTTAGTCAACGAAGGCAACAAAATGCCAATAGCATGGCTGGTAGAATTAGAAAGGATATCTGGTACCCGATTCGGGATATAACCTAAATCATCCAAAGCATCAGCTATTTTCTTTCTCAATTGTTCAGAAACCTGATCCGGACTACGCAAAAAACGACTTACCGTCATTTTCGTCACACCAACACGATCAGCCACATCTTGTAAAATAGGACGTTTTTTCTTCATATTTTAAGACAATTTAAAATTAGTAGAATTTAAGATAATAAGCACAATGTTATGACATAGTTATACACTATCAGGATACACTTTTTTTGAATTTAGCAAAAAACGCGATGAATCCTATTCATCATTTATCGTGGATAGAAAAATAAGATGAAACGCCAAAAAGGTTTTAAAGATGAAAAAGTTTTGAATAAGAACCATAACCACGATAATAAAAACCTCATAGTTTTTAGTGATCCTAAAACAAAAATTCAAACTTATTATAGCCTACCAGCAATCCACTCAATAAAACGTATTAATACTCTTAAAGAAAGCCATAATGATAAGCTGAGTTTGGAATTTCACGATTCATTTTCTATAAACCGAAGGAAGCGATTTAAGTTATTTTTCATACTACCGCTATAGCGGATATAGCAGGTTTCGATTATTAACCTAATAGATAAGCTGTCTATTTCTTAATGGAATGTCTATCAGATGGCTAAGCTGTCTATCTGCTATATTCACGTCTACTATGATGTCTATACCAATAGTTACCTAGCGTGTACAAGGAGCCATAACAGGGACGATTTCGCAGACCGGGCAGTGGAGCACTATATGAGCCGCCAGGCGAACCGACATGTCATCGCGTCTCTGACGCCCAAACGCAAACACCCCCAGCTTACGCTGAGGGGGTTCACCGGATTTAAAGCCTGGCAGTGTCCTACTCTCGCATGGGGAGACCCCACACTACCATCGGCG